>JBAQJG010000434.1:0-2866 GCA_049300145.1 Chthoniobacterales bacterium
ACGACGAGGAGCTCTAAAAGCGTGAACGCGTTGCGCGTGTTCACGCGGCAATCGTCGAGTGTAAAGTAGAAAGGACAGGACCGCGAACGGGGAAGTGGACAGCGGAATGCGGAAATGCAGGGGCGGGAAGACACGGAAAATCATAAATAAGGAATTAAAAATTAGAAAAGGCGAAAATTCGGATGTCAGGATTGACTCGTTCGCTCTTGCTCGGTCGGCCTCTCGGGGTGCCCATCTATGTCGGTCGCTCAGGCGGGCTCTATTCCCGAGTTAAAAATCCCGTTGCTGGGAGCAGTTTGATGGGGAATTAGGGCGGGGCGGCTGCCAGGGGCATGTTTCTAGCTTTTACAATCCCCCGTGCTGGAACACAAGCTGTCGGAAGAAGAACATAGCCAGATCGTCCAGACGATCGAGATGTTTGAGGCGATCACTCAAACTCAGCCTGCCGATTATCAATCGCTGGAGATTCTGAAGGAGGCCTACCAAAAGATCGGGAGGCACGAGGACTCGTTGCGCACCTCGCGCAAGCTAGCGGAAGTGTATTTCAACGTCGGGTCGTACTCGAACTCGTTGCAGGAGTGTGAGGCGATTTTGGTGAAGGAGCCGAACGCGCCGGAAATCCTGGCGATGCTGGGCGAAATCGAGGCGCGGCTGCAAATTTCGGGCGAGGCGATCGCCAACGCGACCGGAAGCGGCTCATTGATCAATATTCACTCGGGCCGCAGCGGGCGGCCCAAACACACGAACCTGCTGGACCGGGGAGATGATCATCTCGCGAAATTTTTGATTGTGCAGCAGCTTTTCGGCGAAGAGGAAGTGACCGCCGCGCTGGAAATGGTCAAGCAACTCAACAAAGATTTAAGCGGGCAGGCGCTGGCGGCTTCGTTGGTGGATTCCCTTTGCAAGGCGGACGCGGACCGCCTGGATGCGGTGATCTCGGCGTTGATCGACCGGACCAAATTCGCCTATGTGCCGCTCGAGTATTACGACGTGGACCGGCAGATCGGGCCGATGCTGCCGGATTACCTGACACTGGGGCGTTTGTTTGTGCCATTCGATCTGGTCAGTCGCACGATGATGGTGGCGTGCTGCAATCCTTTCGACGCTGCCGGACGCGACACCGTGCAGCAAAAAGTGGATTACACGGTTTCGTGGTACCTGGCGCGGCCATCAGCCATTGTAAAAAGCTTGCAGTCCATCTACCGGCTGGAGACGAGGGATTAAGCGTTCATCGACATGACAAGCAAATCTTTTGCAGAACGCATCGCTGAGGTCCTGATCGAAGACGGTCTCCTGCTGCCGAACCAGCTCGAGGAAGCGGTCAGCATTCAGAAAACCCAAGGCGGGCGCTTGTTGAAGATCTTGACGGACAAACAGTTCGTTACCGAGCAGGACATGGCCTTCAGCACGGGTCGCTGTCTTAACACGCCGCCCATCAATCTGGCGAAATTGCACGTGCCGGAAGAAGTGATGGCGCTCGTGCCGCGCGACATGGCCAAAACGAACAAGCTGGTGCCGATCGCGCGCTTGAACGGGAAGCTTTTTGTGGCGATGGCCGATCCAACGAACGTGCTCGCGGTGGATGATCTGAAGCGCCGGGTGCAGCTCGAAATCGTCCCGATGATCGCGACCGAACGAGCGGTGAATGATGCGTTGAGCGGGGTTCATGGTTCCAGCGCCAAGATGAGCCAGGTGCTCAAGAAGGTGGCCGAAGAAGCGATGCAAACGGGTGAGTTAGAAGTGCAGGCCGCGACGCACGAGGAGATCGATCTCGATCGGCTGGCCGCGGACAGCGAGGACGCGCCGGTCATCAAAATCGTGAATCTTATTCTGGTGCAGGCGCTGAAAGAAAAGGCGTCGGACATTCACATCGAGCCATTTCAAAACACACTCAGGCTGCGTTATCGCATTGACGGCGAATTAGTCGCGGCCGAGTCACCGCCCAAGGCGCTGCAGCTGGCGATCACTTCGCGCATCAAGATTCTTGCCGCTCTCAACATCGCTGAACGACGCGTGCCGCAAGATGGCCGTTTTCGCATCAAAGTTGCAGGTAAAGAGATCGATCTGCGCATCTCGTTTCTGCCTACGACGCACGGGGAGAAAATCGTCATGCGTCTTCTTGATAAATCGGCCCTGACGGGCGGCATCGACCAGATGGGTCTGGAGGAGGGGACGCTGGAGAAATTTCGCAAGGCGATCGACGCGCCGCATGGAATGATTCTGGTGACGGGGCCCACCGGCTCGGGCAAAACAACGACGCTTTATTCGGTGTTGCAGGAGCTGAATAACCCGCAATACAACATTGTGACGGTCGAGGACCCGATCGAATACGAGCTGGCCGGCATCAATCAAGTGGCGGTACGCAGCGAGATCGGACTCGATTTTGCTTCGGCCCTGCGTTCGATCCTGCGCCAGGACCCGGACATCGTGATGGTGGGTGAAATTCGAGACAACGAAACAGCCGATATCGCCGTGAAAGCGGCGCTCACCGGCCACCAGGTCTTGAGCACACTCCACACGAATGATGCCGCCGGCGCAATCACCCGGCTCGACGACATGGGGATCGAACCGTTTTTGATTTCAAGCTCCATTCTCATGACCTGCGCGCAACGACTGGTGCGGCGAGTCTGCACCAATTGCCGGGACGAGTTTGTTCCCGAGCCGGAGATTTTAGAAAAGCTTGGCATCAAGGAAAGCAAGGAAGCTGTGTTCCATCACGGGACGGGCTGCGGCCGGTGCAAGGGGCGCGGTTATCTCGGGCGGGTAGCGCTCGTCGAGGCGTTGCCGGTAAGCGAGGCGGTTCGCCGTCTCATCATCAAGCGTGCCTCGGCCACCGTCATCAAGAACCAAGCCATGAGCGAGGGGA
>JBAQJG010000435.1:0-2520 GCA_049300145.1 Chthoniobacterales bacterium
ATTCTCATCGGCGGCAGCTTTACCACCGTTTTGGGCGTGGCGCGCAACAACATTGCACGATTGAACGCAGACGGCACGCTCGACACGGCTTTCAACCCGAACGCGAACGGTGAAGTCCATGCAATCGCGGTGCAGGCGGACGGCAAGATTTTAGTGTGCGGCCAGTTCAATACAATCGGCGGACAGACGCGGAATTACATCGCCCGGCTGGAAACCGACGGCCGACTCGACCAAACGCTCAATCTCAGCACCGACGGCACCGTTAACACCGCCGCCGTTCAGCCGGACGGCAAAATTCTTATCGGCGGCAGCTTCACCACCGTTTTGGGCGTGGCGCGCAACAACATTGCGCGATTGAACACGGACGGCACGCTCGACACTGCCTTCAACCCGAACGCGAACAGTGATGTCTATTCAATCGCGGTGCAGGCCGACGGCAAGATTTTAGCGGGCGGCATTTTCAACAGTATCGGCGGACAGCCGCGCACCCGCATTGCCCGGCTCGATGCCACGACTGGCTTGGCTGATTCGTTCAACCCGAACGCGAACAATTATGTCTATTCAATCGCGGTGCAGGCGGACAGCAAGGTTTTAGTGGGCGGCGATTTCGGCAGCATCGGTGGACAGACGCGCAACCACATCGCCCGGCTCGATGCCACGACCGGGTTAGCAGATTCGTTCGACCCGAACGCGAACAATCGTGTCGAGTCAGTCGCGGTGCAGACTGACGGCAAGATTTTAGTGGGCGGCCTTTTCACCAGCATCGGCGGACAGACGCGCAAAAACATCGCCCGGCTCGATGCCACCACCGGATTGGCTGATTCGTTGGACCCGAACGCGAACAATTATGTCTTTGGTCTCGCGGTGCAGGCGGACGGCAAGGTTTTAGCGGGCGGCGCTTTCACGAACATCGGCGGGCAGACGCGCAACTACTTCGCTCGTTTGACCAACGACACCGCCGCGCTGCAAAACCTGGCCGTGACGCAAACCACCATTACCTGGACACTCGGCGGCTCCAGCTCGCAATTCACGCGCGTTACCTTTGAGTATTCAACCGACAATGTGAACTACACTCCCCTGGGCAACGGCACGGCGACTGGCAGCAACTGGACCCTGACAGGTTTGAACTTGCCAACCGGACAGAACTTCTACATCCGCGCTCGCGGTTATTATCGCAGCGGCTACTTCAACGGCTCGGAGAGCACCACGGAATCAGTCCGGAATGCGTTTCTGGGCGGAGTGCCGTTGGCGCAAAGCGCGTTCTCGCGAAAGAATCATGGCGCAGCTGGTACTTTCGATATCCCACTGCCACTTACCGGCAACGTGGGAGTCGAATGCCGCAGCGGCGGAGCGACAAACGATTATCAGATGATCATTAATTTCGCCAACTCAGTCACGGTCGGAAGCGCCTCAGTGACTTCTGGCACCGGCAGCGTGAGCAGCTTCAGCGTCAATGGGTCACTGGTCACCGTCAATCTGACTGGGGTAACCAACGTCCAAATAATCACAGCGACGCTCTTTAACGTGAATGATGGTACGCACATGGGCAACGTTCCCGTTTCCATGGGCGTTCTGGTCGGCGATGTAAATGGCAATGCCACCGTCAATGCCTCCGATGTCAGTCTGACCAAGTCGCAAGTGGGCATGGCGGTCAGTAGCTCGAATTTCCGTGAAGACGTGAATGCCAATGGCACAATCAGCGCCACTGATGTCGCACAGGTCAAATCCAAGGTAGGCACCGCGCTGCCGCCTCAGTGAACCCGAGATTCGTGATTCGAGAATCGAGAATCGTGATTCCGCTAAAATGAAAACCTTGGCAAAAAAGAGATTATACTCGTCCGCTCGATTCAGTTTGATGGCCGTCGTTGGCTTGGCGCTGGCGGGCGGCGCGGCGGCGGTGCATGGGCAATCCGCGCTCGACGGTTTCGATCCGAACGCCAATGGCACGATTAACGTCGTCGTCGTGCAACCGGACGGCAAGATTCTTATCGGCGGCGGCTTTACAACGCTCTCGCCCAATGGCGGACCGCCGGTCACGCGCAACGGCATTGCCCGGCTAAACCCGGACGGCACGCTCGACACCGCCTTCAACCCGAACGCGAACAGTTTTGTCTTTTCAATCGCGGTGCAGGCGGACGGCAAGATTTTAGCGGGCGGCAATTTCCACAGCATCGGCGGACAGACGCGCGATTTCATCGCCCGGCTCGATGCCACCACCGGGTTGGCCGATTCGTTCAACCCGAACGCGAACGGTTATGTCGAGTCAATCGCGGTGCAGGCGGATGGCAAGATTTTAGCGGGCGGCTTTTTCTCCTTGATCGGTGGGCAGACGCGCATCGGCATTGCTCGGCTCGATCCCACGACCGGGTTGCCAGATTCGTTCAACCCGAACGCGAACGGTGGTCTCGGTTCAATAGCGGTGCAGCCGGACGGCAAGATTTTAGCGGGTGGCGAATTCACCAGCATCGGCGGACAAACGCGCAATAACATCGCCCGGCTCGATGCCACCACCGGCTTGGC
>JBAQJG010000436.1:0-2403 GCA_049300145.1 Chthoniobacterales bacterium
GGCCAGGCAAACGCGCAGCGATTTCAGGCCCGGCACTTCAACCTCGCAACCAAACCCAATCCGGCGATCGCGAGTGCGAGGTTCAGAGCGAACAATCAGATTCAGGGCAGTCAGAATTGGCAAGGCCAGCGTTACCAAGCCTTCAGGACTTACAGGTCCCAGTGGCACGACCGGGGTTGGTGGGGAGGTCGTTACAACCGCATCGGACTCTTCGGTGGGGGATATTATTACTGGAACAACGGATTCTGGTATCCGGCCTGGGGCTACGATCCCGGCTACTCGTATTATCCATATGACGGACCGATCTACGGCTACAACAATTTGCCGCCTGATCAGGTGGTTGCCAACGTGCAGACGGCACTGCAAGAGGGGGGATATTATCACGGCGAGGTGGACGGTCTGCTGGGACCGCTCACGCGCGCGGCCATCGCGGATTACCAGCGCGACCACGGTTTATACATAACCTCGGCTGTGGATGAGCCAACGCTCGCCTCGTTGGGGATGACGTAACCAGAGATGGATTAAGAAAAGCCGCCGCGGAACTTCCTGCGGCGGCTTTGCCGCGTACGGAAATGTCGATCTTGGAAGATGTCGATGAACGATTTGGCTTGGAGTGCGGAGTAGTGGAGGATTGAATTTTTCGTTAATCCATTGCTCCAATACTCCAGCGCAACTCGATGCCGCCACAACTACAACTCGTCGCCCGGGATTTGTTTCAATCTTTTCGCATGGGTGCGCGCCGGATCGAAGTGCTGCGTGGAATCTCGATGGAGATTACGCACGGGGAAGCGGTTTTTCTTTGCGGTGCGTCGGGTGCGGGAAAAACGACGTTGCTTTACACCCTCGCTGGGTTGGAACGACCGGAATCTGGCTCCGTGGAATTTGAAGGTCGATTGCTCTACAACGGGGGCTCGGCCTGGCAAGCGCGGTTGCGCAACGAAAAGATGGGTTTCGTTTTCCAGGGTTATTTCTTGCTCCCGGAACTGACTGCGGTGGAAAATGTTTGGCTGCCTGGAATGATCGGGCGAAGATCGACAATCAAAAGCGCGGAAGAAAGTTTGCACGCCGTCGGTTTAGGCGACCGCCTGCAACATTTGCCCGCTGAACTCTCCGGAGGCGAACAGCAACGCGTCGCTATTGCCCGGGCTTTAACGAACGACCCCGACATTATTTTTGCGGACGAACCAACCGGCAATCTCGATTCCAAAACCGGCGACGCGATTGTCGATCTCCTCTTGAATCTCGCCCGCGAACGAAACAAGACCTTGCTCGTGGTGACGCACGATGCGCGCTTGGCAGCGCGCGGCGACCGAGAGCTGCACATCGCGGACGGCATGCTACAATAGAGCGGAGTGATGGAGTAGTGGAGTGACGCGAATTTATTTTCCCGACTACTCCAATACTCTACTTACTGCGCCTTCACATTTGCCGCTTGAATTGCGCGCCGAATCGCCAGAAGTTTTCCCATGCTTACTAAAGATGCTGAAGGAACTGCGGGCGCCCTTGTCGATGCACCCGCTCGGCTCGAAACGACCACGCCAGCGGGGAAACCTTCCAGAAAAATTACGACAGCGCACGCGAAGCAATTACAAATTTACATCGACGGAAAATTTTATTCCGAAGCGAACGCGAAGATTTCCGTGTTCGATCACGGTCTGCTTTACGGCGACGGAATTTTCGAGGGCATTCGCTTTTACAACGGGCGAGTCTTCCGCCTCGAAGAACATCTCGAGCGGCTCTGGGATTCAGCGCGCTCGATTTGTCTCGAAATTCCGACGTCGATGCACGAAATGACGGAGGCGCTGCTCGAGACCATCCGGCAGAATGAATTGCGGGATGGTTATATTCGGTTGCTGGTGACGCGTGGCATTGGCAATCTCGGTCTGAATCCTGCGCAATGTAAGCGGCCAACCGTGATCATCATTGCATCGACCATCACGCTTTATGCGCCGGAGATTTATCAAAAAGGATTGACGGTGGTGACGTGCGCGACGCGGCGCACGAATCCCGGCGCGCTCAACCCCGCGGTCAAGTCCCTCAATTATTTGAACAACGTCATGGCGCGGATCGAAGCAAATCTGGCCGGGGCCGACGAAGCGCTCATGTTAAATGACGCGGGCAATGTCGCCGAATGCACGGCGGATAATGTTTTCGTCGTCAAGCGCGGTCAGATTTTCACGCCGCCCATCGCGGCCGGCGCGTTGCGCGGGATTACGCGATTGGTTGTCTTTGAAATCGCGGCGGAACTTGGAATCAAAGTCACGGAAACCGACATCACCCGGCACGATGTTTTCATCGCGGATGAATGTTTCCTCACCGGAACCGCAGCGGAGATTATCCCCGTCATCAAAGCGGACGGACGTCTCATCGGGAATGGCAAACCGGGGCCGATCAGCACGCTCA
>JBAQJG010000437.1:0-2974 GCA_049300145.1 Chthoniobacterales bacterium
CACGTAATTGTAGCGATCCCACTGCTCCAGATGCATGAAGACGACCGTGCAGTACACAAAATCGATCGAGCGATCGGCGATCGGTTTGAGGTCATGCCCAGATATCTCGACAAGTTCGACATTGGAAAACTCGCGTAGCCGTCCCGCGGCCAGCTTCAGCATGTTCGGCGACACATCGCAGCCGATCCATTTTCGACAGCGCGACGCAAGTTGTTTGCCCACGCGGCCGATCCCGCAGCCGATTTCCAGAACAACGTCACCGGAATCCACGCCAATGTTTTCCAACAGAAAATTCGTCGTGCCAATTCCGCTGCGCGTTAACTCTTCTTCATCCTCGCTTCCGCCGACGTGCGTTTTTGCCGCGGCCTCAGTTGCGGAAAGCGCCGTCCAAACCTCTTTATAATTTGAACGGCGATGGCGCCGACCAGGACCGGACGATTCGTTCATGCCGATTTTGCATCGCCCATAAACCGCCGATTGCCAATCTTTTCGAAAAAGCGCACTTGCGCGCGATTTATTTCAAATCGAAACTCGCAAATCCGAGATCAATCATTGGCCGGCCGCACCGGCAACGGGCCTGTAGCTCAGTTGGTTAGAGCATGCGCTTGATAAGCGCAGGGTCACTGGTTCGAGCCCAGTCAGGCCCAGTCTTTGCAATGCCGATTGCCGATTTGCGTATCTTTTTCTGGCTTCCCGCCCCCGGCGGGCAGGCTCCGCTTTCCTGATTCAAAATATTTTCGGGGCGCGCCGCGTGCGGCGGAAAATCCAACAGATCGTCAACCCGACCAGAGCCCCGCAAATGTCAATCATCACATCCTTCGACGAAGCCGTTCTCGACGGAATAAAAGATTGATGAAACTCATCCGACGCGGCGAAAATCGCCGACACCATAAAAACGAGCGACGCGATCGCGAGGTTTCTGGTCGATGTTAACGTGCCGCGCAACGCGCGCCAAAGCAGCACGGCGAGAATTCCGTACTCGATGAGATGGCCAAGCTTCCGCAGTGCGAAATGAATCGATAAAATGGTCGCGATGGAGATTTTTGGATCAAGCCAGCGTAAGAATGGGACAATGAAACGCGAAGTTTGCTCGGCGGAAAGCACGCCCGTCGAACCAATGAAAATCACGCTCAGCCAAATCAGCAGAGGCAACCAATATTTGAAAAACGATCTGAGCTGGGTGTTCAAATGAAGCGGTGAGTGTATGGGAATCATTCCCATTCACAACTGGTGAAAAACTTCTCGGACGAAAAGGCGGATCGGACGCGAACGCTTTCGAGGGCGATGTTATTTATTCGCGGTTTCGCCGCGCCGACGACTGCTCCATCCACCGGCACAAACCAGTCGCACCCGGCGCCCGCCGTCGCAATGTGCTATGGCGTGGCGGGCGGCTGCCGCTACATTTCCAAAACTGTCGCATGTCTCAACCTAATCTGACCGGTCCCCTCACCTTCAAGCCCATCTTTATGGAACGAATGTGGGGTGGCCGGCGGCTTGAATCGAAGTTCGGAAAAAATCTGCCGCCGAAAGCACGCATCGGCGAATCGTGGGAAATCGTCGATCGCGAAGAAGCGCAAAGCGTCGTGCGCAACGGAGCGTTGCGTGGAAAAACATTGCACGAACTTTGGACCCAAGATCGACAAGAAGTTTTCGGGGACTTGCCCGGCAGTCCGCGGTTTCCGCTACTCGTAAAACTGCTCGACGCGCAGGAAAAGCTTTCTCTGCAAGTGCATCCGACGGAAACAATCGCTGCCAAGTTAGGAAGCGAACCCAAGACCGAGTTCTGGTACGTGGCTGCGGCGGACGACAAAGCCGAATTGTTTGTCGGGCTGCGCAGGCAAACCGCGCGCAGCAAATTCAAAAACGCCCTTGAATCGGGGACAGCGGCGGAGCTTGTCCACACGATTGGGGTGAAAGCCGGGGACGCGATGTTTTTACCAACCGGTCGCCTCCATGCAATCGGCGCGGGCAATCTGCTGGTGGAAATCCAGCAAAACAGCGACACGACTTATCGCGTGTTCGATTGGAATCGTCTCGACGAAAACGGCAAAGCTCGGGAGTTGCATGTCGAGCAAGCGCTGCAATGTATCGACTTCAACGATTGCGAGCCGCAACTTGTGGAAGCGAAAGGCGAGCTGCTCGTCAGGCACAATTTGTTCGAGGTGCAGAAATGGAATTTGAGCGCGCCTCGTGAGGTCGCACGGCGCGGAAAATTCGCAATTGTCCATTGCCTGAGCGGGAAATTACGCTGCACCGATGTTGATCTTACACCGGGAGAATTCTTTCTCGTGCCGGCTTCGTTACAAGATCGACAATTGAAGCGGCTGACCGAGGGAACAACCCTGCTGCGCGTGACCATTCCGACATAGGAACCGGAGGACTCGCCGCGGCGAGTCCCAAATATAAGGGACGCGACTGAGCGCGTCCCTCCAACGCTTCAAACGCGCAGCCAGATGCCGCGCTGCGGCTGGCAATTTATCACCGGCGCGATCTGACTTTTCGGCGCGCTCTCCTTTACCCGTTCCCGTGAACTAAAAAGTATTCCGCCGCCACAAAGCGAAATACAGAACGCAATAATAAAGATCTTGGTCGTCGCCTTCATGTCGATTGATTCGGAACATGCGCCGCCGCCAGCCGGCGCAGGTATTGAAAGCTATAAATGCCGGTGCCGTGCCCATCACGCCAGCGCGGCTGCACTGCATAACCGCCTATGAACTCGAAACCCGCCAACTCAAAACTTTCCGGCGAGTAAGTCACGCTCGGTCGCGCAATGTTGCCGAGCACATCCGGCTCTCCGCCACACGCCGCGCAGGGACAGGCGCGGCGAAGAAACTCGAGGCCGAAATAAGATTCGGTCCCATCGTTCCAATGAATGGCGAGCTCATTTCCGATTTGTTGAATGTTCGCCGGTTCCAGACGCATGATGGTCGATCTTAGCACGATGTCGATCTTGAGAGCAATCTTTGCACTAGGT
>JBAQJG010000438.1:0-3255 GCA_049300145.1 Chthoniobacterales bacterium
GCCCAACATCCAATCCGCCTCCGCCGTGGATGGGCTCCGCCGTGGCGAGCGTCCAACGTCCAACTGAATCAGAAGATACGTAAACGGATCGTTTACTTAATTTTTTTAATTGCGGTGACGATGGAGTCGAAGTCCGGCCAGTCGCCGGATTCGAGTTTGGAATGGAGCGGTTTTCCATTGGCGCGGATCTCGAAAGCGCCGCCGCTCGAAGGAATGAGAGTGAGCGACGCGATGCGCTCGCCGAGTTCGAGAATTTTGGTCGCCAAACTGACGGCCTTCGGCGTGTAGTTTCAAACGACGCAGTATTCGATCGAGACTTCGGTTTTCACCCTGAGCTCCTTTCCGAAGAAAATCCTACGGGCAGCGCTAGAACCGGTCAAGCAGCGCCGTCGGGCGAAAATTGCCTAACGATTTCGAGTGGAGGCGGGCGCTTCGCCCCCTTCCGCTTTGCTGGATCCGCCGCCAAAATAATATGAAAAGACGGCAAAAAACTGCACTTCCGGCGATTTATGATTCACGCCGAACAACGGCGAGACATCCAGACGCGTGTTGCGGCTCGGTCTCCAGGCTGCGGTTGGTCCAATAACAAAACTGTTGTAAGGAGTACCGCGGGTGCCCTTGTCGCTGAAGCTACGGAACAAGAATTCTACTCCGCCTTTCAATTCTTCATGCGCGAGCCAAAACGGAGTCACAACACTTTGCGCAATGCCCCATTCTCGGCCGCGATCGCCGCCGATCTCTTGTTCGAAAAATAAGTTGAACGCCCATTCGACCCGGTCGAAAAAATCTTGGGCGAGCAAGAGCCGCAGTTCGTAGGCATCTGGAATTTCCATCGACTTGTCGAATCCTCCCGGCCCGAATTTATGAGCGGGAGTAGGAGCGCCTTCATCGTGAAGGATATTGCCGATGCCGAATTTGTACTCAGCGAAGAAAGTGGGATTGAGCGGGATCTTGTTCCAATCGGCCAGCGCGTAGCGCGCTTCCACGCTGAATGTTGCATCTTGCAGCGTGCCATCGTTTCTTTCCACGCCGTTTTCCACCGCGAGATTGATTCGATACGGCAGGCCGATTTCGATCTCTTGAGTAAACGTGTGATCGGGGCTGCGAAAGTGAACAACGTCGTTTTCATAAATCAGGCTGCTGTAAACTGCTCCCGGCGGAAGAACGTAAGCGTTCGTGGTCGGCGAAAAACGCGATTGGGAAAAACTGACCGGCGCCCCGTAGGCACTTGGAAGTTCTTCGCCGGTGACGACAATGTGTTCCACGGCGGCGGATTCCGCGTGGCTTGAGTGATTGATAGCTAGAAACGCCAGATAAGCGCACGCCGCGAGCGAGGCGAAACGTCGCGAAAATCGACAGGAAAAAGGTTTTGTAGTCATATAATCAGAGTGAAATACGGCAGTTGGTGAGCATTACAACTTTGTAATGTTTTGGCAAGGCAATTTTTGAGAGCTGGAGATCCAATACTTGGACATGGTGCGAGGCCTCGGGACGACTGGAGGTATTTCAGCCGAGTGGTGCATATTCGTCCGTTGTGTTTGCCATCATTTAGTTCCTTTGGCCGACTTAAAGCGTCTGCGGGCTATTTTTTTGGCTGCAGTTCGGTTCCCCGGTTTTGGAGCATTAGCCGCTCCAGAAATGTAACGGCGGCTGCCCGCTCAGGAATCCTCTGGCCTGCGACAAATCCGCCAAGATCGCGAAAGCTTTAAGGTTGAACGGGTCAGCCGCCGTTTTCCCAATGAAGTGCGCCAAATTCGAAATGCCTGCAATCAAACGCACGTTTTTCGTGACGTGGTAATGTTTTGGGACCTGATACCGGAACAGCATTTGGAATCATTACAATATTGTAATGATTCATGACAAGCTTTTTTTTGGGCCGAAAACGCGCCTATCCCTTTGTTTCAGGGGCAATCTTCCCCGGAAAAATCAGTGTCACGGTCGTGCCGCGACCAAGTTCGCTCTGCATTCTGGCCGAGCCGCCGTGCAGATCGGTTATTGATCTGACCAAGGCCAGGCCTAATCCCGCACCGTAAGAGCTACGTGAGGGATCGATGCGATAGAATCGGTCAAATACCCGTGGAAGATGTTCTGCCGCTATTCCGCAGCCGGTATCGTTGACGGAGATTTCACTACGGTTGTTGCGCGTCGCTACGGAAATTTGGATCTTCCCGTTGTCGGGAGTGAACCGCAATGCATTATCGACCAGGTTACTTACCGCCCGACGAAACAGCGAAGGATCGGCGTGAACGTCGCCTTGGCCGCTGCAAGTGATAATGATATGTCGATCTTCTGCGACCGTCTGGTAATAGGCAGCGATTTTTTCGATTGCGGCTCGCCCATCAAAAACCGTTGCAGTTATTTGTTTATCGGCCGATTCGGCTCGCGCCAAAAAAAGCAGGTTATCGACGATTCCGGAGAGCCGTTCACATTCGCAGATCGTGGATTCGATAACTTCGCGATATTCCTCGGGGGTGCGATCACGCGTTAGAGCGACCTGCGCTTCGCCAAGGATATTAGCGATGGGCGTGCGGAGTTCGTGTGCCAGATCCGCCGAAAATTGTGAGAGGCGCGTGAACGAGTCTTCCAGGCGGTCGAGCATTTCGTCGAAAGCGACAGCCAGTGGTCGAAGCTCGCGCGGCCATCGAGCCGGCGGCACTCGTTCGCTGAGGTGAGCAGGTCCAACGCGTTCGAGTGAGTGTGTCATTTCCGCGAGCGGCCGCAAACCGCGCTTCGTGACCGTGATGGCGATCGCAGTTGCGGCGAGGATGCCGAAGGCAAGCACAACAGCAAGCAAGGCGCCGAACTCCTTTGTGAATTGGTCGTCGGTCGAACGATCTTGCGCGACCTGGAGGGTGTAAGGTTGACCGTTCTCCTTCTCGATGCTTGTGACTAACGAAAACAACCGCCCGCCTATCCGGTAATTCTTTGGGTTTCGAGTCGCCGAAGTCGAGGTAGGCGTCCCGGGAAAGATGCTCGGAGCCAACAAACCATTCATCCCGGGTGTCTCGGTCACAATGCGACCTGCCGAATCAACAACTCGGACCCAATAAACAGCATGCTCGCCCGTGCGGACGCTCTTCAATTCCTGATCCAAAGCTTTCGGTCCGCCAGATCTTAGATCAGCGCTCAAGGCGGAGATTTTGTCTGCCAGAACGGCATTGTCTTCCTCGAATGCGTGTCGAACGACGAGCCAATAAAATACTCCCAGCCCGCACGAGAGCAAAAACGCGGCGGCGAGCGTAAAGAGAAAGACCA
>JBAQJG010000439.1:0-2903 GCA_049300145.1 Chthoniobacterales bacterium
CAAAGCTGGCTTCGCCACGCGCCAGCGACCCTACGAAATTTCTTGCAAGAAAGTTTTCGAAGCGCTCGACGAGTTGGAGAAACGCTTATCGAGAAGCCGTTACTTGTTGGGCAATCGCATCGTCGAAGCCGACTGGCGCCTTTTCTGCACCCTTGTCCGCTTCGACGTCGTGTATCACGGCCACTTTAAATGCAACATCCGCCGCATCATCGATTACCCCAACCTGCAAGGTTACTTGATGGATCTCTATCAGCAGCCGACCATTGCCGAGACCGTCAACTTCGATCACATCAAGCGCCACTACTACATGACGCACGAAGAAATTAATCCGACCCGCATCGTCCCCATCGGCCCTGCGCTCGACCTCATGCAACCGCACGGACGCGAGAAGCGCTGAAGCTGATGAGAAGCCAGAGCTGTAATCTCTACTGCAAATAGTCGCCCGACTCGATTGTCCGAAAGCCAGGCGTGTTTTGCACGAAATGGCGGAGCCAAGTAGGCGTGGCCGGAGCCGAAAATGACGAGCACGCGGCCAGCCGGCGGTTTGCATGAGCTTTGCAAAGATCTTCGCGTTGCACAGATGCCAGGCGCCGTTCAAATCCGCGCCCGGGCGCGGTCGTGTTTCCCAACCGCAGGGGCGCGTAATGAAATTCGCGATGATCGGCATCGTTGGAGCCTTAGAATCGACAATGGACGAAGGGCGAATCCCGGTGCAATTTTCCGCGCAGCGGGTTCAAAATGGGTGACGATTCAACAAAGACATTGTCCAGGCCGGGGAAAAGCTTGCGCATTTTAGTTGTCGAGGATCACGGGGAAACGCTCCAGGTCTTGTCCCGTCTCCTCAGCCATTTCGGTCACGAGATTTTGGTCGCCGATTGCATGCAGAGCGCGCTGGAGGTTGTGCAGTCGAAGGAGTTCGACGTCGTCTTGTGCGACATTGGCTTGCCCGACGGAAGCGGCTACGATGTGATCGCTCAGGCCAAACGAAAACAACCCGTCAAATGCGTAGCCCTTACTGGATTTGACAAGGACGAGGATATTAAGCGCGGGAAAGAAGCCGGGTTCGATTTCCATCTCACCAAACCGGTGGACTTCCACGAGCTGCGCATTGTTCTGGACCAGATCGCTTCCTAAGGAGCGCTCGCTGCAGCTTGCCGTGGCCGCAGAGCTCTGATCTGAATTTGCAGCGGGCGAATCGATCAACAAATCTCTGGAAGGGATTGGAAATCACGGGATTAAATCAGGCGGAGAGCGGCCCGAAAAATTATTTACATTTTTTGCTTGCAATCCAGATCGAAAAAACCCATCCTCGCGTAGGTTTGGGGGCAGGGGGAAAATGATGAATGGGACGAGGACAATGAGAATGAAAACAATCCTTGGAATCCTTGTAGGCGGCCTCCTTCTCTGTCAGCAAACCCAGGCAGTTTCCATCACCGGAGCCATCCAATTCTTCGGCAGCACCGTCGCCTCAGGCCCCAGCGGTCCGCCGGACACGATCCACTTCGTCGATCCATGGCACACGGTGGCGGCAACTGGCAGCTATTCCGTTGTTCTCACTGGAACGAACACCACGTTTAACGACTTCAGCTTCATCGGCGACGGCACCGCTGCTACTCTGATTGGGACCGACTCGCCAATATGGACGTTTACCATCGGTGCAACGACCTACTCGTTTGATCTTCTTACGTTGACAAATGGGCACGTGGACGCCGGCTCGATGGGATTCAGCGGAACCGGGATCGCCCATATTACGGGCCTCGAGGATACCCCGGCTTCGTTCGCGCTCGAAGGTGACGGAACCGGCTTTAACTTCCAACTGTCGAGTTCCACAACAGCGGCAACGGCGCCCGAAGGCGGCACGACGGTGATTATGCTCGCCTTCGGATTGGTGCTTGTTGGAATTGTGAGACGCTGCGTCAAAAACTGAGGGCGCAAGCACCGGAAATCGATCAATGAATTTTTGGAGGAATTGGAAATCACGGAATCAAGATCAGGTGGCGAGAGGCCCGAAAAATATTTGCATTTTTTTGCATTTTTTGCTTGCAATGTAGTTCGCATTCTGCCAAAACGGCGATCCTACAGAGGCGAACCATGAACAGGACAATGAAAACAATTCTCGCAATCCTCGCAGGCGGCCTCCTTCTCTGCCACCAAACACAGGCAGATCCCAACATCACCGGAGCCATCGAATTCTTCGGCAGCTCCACCGCTTCAGGCGCCAGCGGCCAGGGTCTGACGACCACGATCTCCTTTAGCAATCCATGGCACTCGCTGGCGACAACTGGCAGCTATAACGGTGTTCTCACTGGAACGGACACCACGTTTAATGGCTTCAGCTTCATGAACGACGGCGCCGCGGCTGCTCTGATCGGTAACGACTCGCCAATATGGACGTTTAACTTTGGTGGAAACACCTACTCCTTTGACCTTCATGCCTTAACAAACGGGCATGTGGAGTCGGGTGCGATGGCATTTACAGGAACCGGTATCGCGCATATTACGGGGTTCGCCGATACCCCCGCTTCGTTCGCACTCCAAGGCGCCGGGACCGGTTTCGACTTCACACTCTCGAGTTCCACCACAGCGGCGGTGCCCGAAGGCAGCACGACGGTTTTGCTCGTCCTCGGATTGCTGCTTGTTGGAATTGTGACGTTCCGTCAAAAACTAAGGGCATAAGCAGCCCGGCTATCCCCGATAGCTGGCACCATTGCTCTGCGGTGGAGGAGAGTCTTCCTCCAGATTATCCTGCGCCGAACGCACTATTGTCGGGCAGATCGACTCTTACAAACGCTCTTGGCGCAGCCGCCGCGGGGTGCCGTCCGCTTTGAATTTGCGAGCGCCGCCTCTAGGCCGGAACAGTTTTTTGTTCGCCCAACTTCTGCCTCGAATCGAGAAATAGATAC
>JBAQJG010000440.1:0-3082 GCA_049300145.1 Chthoniobacterales bacterium
CGTCAAGGGCGGCATACTCACATATGCTCTATGCCGCTGGCGTGGACGTCAACGCGCGATGACGTAATTGGTTTGTCTTGTCGTCGTTTTAAACGATTCACCAGTTTAACGTTTTGACGCCGCCAAGCGTAAACGCGCTACTGACACTTACTGCGTAAGGTTGCGCGCAAATTGTCCGACCTTGCGCACTAGATCGCGGTCGCCGGAGAGTCGCTCGATTTCGCTCACAATCGCGCTGCCGACCACCGCTGCATCGGCGAAGCGCCACACTTCGTGCACTTGCGCGGGCGTGGAAACTCCAAAACCAACCGCGACCGGCAACGCCGTGACACCTCGAATCCGCCGGACGAGTGACTCCGCGTTTTCATTGATGTTTTCGCGGGTTCCCGTCACGCCAGTTCGCGATATTGCATAAACGAAACCGCGGGCCTGTTGCGCGATAAATCTCAAACGATCCTCATTCGTCGTCGGCGCAACCAGGAAAATGGGGTCGAGATTGTTCGCCACGAGGTGCGACGTCCAACTCCCGGCTTCCTCCGGAATCAAATCAGTCACGAGAATCGCGTCCACTCCCGTGCGGGATGCGGCGGTCGCAAGCTGCTTGAGACCAAATTGCAGCAACGGATTGTAATAACTGAACAACACGATTGGGACATCCGTTTGACGTTTCGCCGCCGTGATGCACTCGAGGACGCTTTTTAGATTTGTTCCGCGGGCAAGTGCGCGCTCCGACGCTCTTTGAATGACAGGACCATCCGCGACTGGATCGCTGAAGGGAACGCCAACCTCGATAATGTCGGCGCCGGCCATGGCCAATTCGCGAAGCAAATCTTCTGTCACGGACAAGTCAGGGTCTCCGGCAGTAATGAAAGGGATAAAACCGCCGCGTCTTTTCGACTTTAGCTCCGCAAAAACCTCAGAGATGCGGCTCATCGAAAGGAATGAGCTCTCGTTTTCAATGCTTGTGCGACTCTAGATCAGCCACCAACTGGACGTCTTTATCGCCACGCCCGGACAAATTGATGATGATCGCGTCGTCGCGAGTAAATTCGCCAGCGACACGCAACGCCGGAAGAATTGCATGCGCGCTTTCCAGAGCTGGAATGATCCCTTCGAGTCGTGCGCACAATTTGAAACCTTCCAGGGCTTCCTCATCGCCGGCATTGAGATATTCCGTCCGCCCAAGGTCGTGGAGATATGCGTGCTCTGGCCCGATGGAGGCGTAGTCGAGTCCGGCTGAGACAGAATGGGTGCGCGCAATCTGTCCAAACTGATCTTGCAGGACGTAAGACATTGTTCCCTGCAGCACGCCGACGCGTCCGCCGCCACTGGTCTTTCCGCTTTTAAAGCGCGCGGCGTGCTCGCCGATGGAATCGCCACGGCCGCCAGCTTCCACCCCAATCAGCCGCACGCTTTTGTCCGCCAGAAAAGGATGAAATAATCCGATCGAATTTGAGCCCCCGCCGATGCAGGCGACGAGCGCAACCGGTAGTTTGCCGGTTTGTTCCAGGATTTGGGCGCGCGCTTCGCAACCAATGATGCGTTGAAATTCCCGGACCATGAGAGGATACGGATGCGGTCCAAGCGCACTGCCGAGGAGGTAGTGAGTGTCGTGCACATTCGTCACCCAATCGCGCAACGCTTCGTTGATCGCGTCCTTTAGCGTTCGTGTTCCGGCGTCCACTTTCACAACCTCCGCGCCCAGCAAGTGCATTCGGAAGACATTGAGAGCTTGCCGTCGCATGTCCTCCGCGCCCATGTAGACGACGCACTTCAATCCGAAGAGCGCGCACACCGTCGCCGTGGCGACGCCGTGTTGGCCTGCACCTGTCTCGGCGATGACTCGTTGTTTTCCCATTCGCCTGGCGAGCAAGGCCTGGCCGACTGCGTTATTAATTTTGTGTGCGCCGGTGTGGGAAAGATCTTCGCGCTTCAGATAAATCTGTGCGCCACCGCCATGCTCGCTCAGCCGTTTCGCGTGAAATAGCGGCGTAGGACGTCCGGAAAAATCTCGAAGAAGTTGCTCGAACTCGTGGGCAAAACTCGAGTCGCCTCGAGCACGCATGAATTCGCGGGTAAGTTCGTCCAGGGGCGCGACAAGCGTCTCGGGTACGTAACGGCCGCCATAATTCCCCCAGTGGCCGGTCGCATCAGGCTCCGAAACAAGACCCTCGTTCTTCTCCATCGCTCTCAGCCCAATCGAGCTGCTCCAATTTTTTCTGCATTCCGGGCTGCGGCCACGAATTGGTGAATGCGCCTTGGATCTTTGACTCCGGGAGCGCTTTCCACGCTGCTGCAAACATCGACGCCATCCGGATTCACCGTCGCAATGGCTTGCGGCACATTTTCCGGACTCAATCCGCCCGCGAGAATCAGCCGGCTCGCGAACTTCTTCGTCGCTCGCGCAACCTCCCAATCGCCCACGTAACCGGTGCCGCCAGCCATCTGGTCGTCATAAGTGTCGAGCAGAATCGTGCACATGGGATAAACCGATGCTCTCTGCGCATTGAATCCGCCATCGATTCGTAATGCTTTTATGATTTCGAAATCGCGCGCCAGTTCCGCACATATCTCGGGTGACTCAGAGCCGTGCAACTGCACCATGCGAAGACCGACATCGCGAGCGACGCGACGGATTTCTTCGACCGGAGTATCTACGAATATTCCGACTGCTTGGGTGCTCAAAGGTAATGTCCGCGCGACGGTGCGCGCCCGATCTGGTCGGATATATCGCGGGCTTTGTTCGTAGAAGTTCAGCCCGATCATGTCGACGCCCGCCGCCGCGCAAGCCAGCGCGTCGTTAGAATTGGTAATCCCGCAGATTTTAATTTTCATCATCATGCGGTCGCGGCCCTGTGGTTACTTCGGCGCTGCAACCCTCGAGCAATTTCCGCAACGCGTCACCGGGATTAGCTAATTGCATGAGACTGCCGCCGATCAAAAAACCGTCGAAACCAAGTGTGCGCAACCGGCTCAGCTCGTCCCCCGTACTCAACCCGCTCTCACTGATAACCAACGCGTTTTCCGGAGCGTAACGAACAAGAGTTTCACTTGTGGAAAGCGAAACTTCGAAGGTTGTGAG
>JBAQJG010000441.1:0-1950 GCA_049300145.1 Chthoniobacterales bacterium
GTACAGCGCATTAACGATGCCCAGAAAGAGCGTTTTCTAAAGGCGCTTCGGGAAACGCTGTGGGTGTTGCGAGAAAAGCGAATTGCAGTTTGGGGTCTTACATTCAAACCCGATACAGACGATGTCCGTTCGTCTGTCGCAATAGAACTGGTGGCAGATCTGCTTCGCGAAGGAGCACACGTTGTTGCCTACGACCCGAAAGGAATGCAAAAAGCCCGCGCCATCAAGGCGATCGCCGACACCGAATTTGCTTCATCGGCCCTTGAAGCAGTGACTGACGCCGAAGCGCTGGTCATCGCCACGGAATGGAACGAATTTGCCAATGTAGACCTGGCGGTGCTAAAAGGAAAAATGAGAACGCCGATCGTCTTCGACGGGCGAAATCTGTTGGACCCTGGAACGATGGGCCGACTGGGCTTTCATTATCATTCGATTGGACGCGCCAGCGTGAAGCCGCAATAACGATCTTTCCAGAATATGGCGCGGCTGTCTGCTCGCCAAATTGCGCTGAGCGCGCTGCGCACGTGGCGAAAAGGAAAGCGATTTGCCGACTCGATTATCTCAGATTGTCTCGCGAAGGCAGAGCTCACTGAATCCGATCGTGCATTTGCCTTTGAACTTTTTTACGGTGTCCTGCGCAGTTTAATTTTGCTGGATTTTTGGGTCGGCTGCCTGCGCGCTTCAAGGGTCGATGTCGATCTTCGTGATGTTCTGCGCCTGGGATTGTATCAGCTTTTCCTCCTCGAGACAGCTCCACATGCGGCGGTACGTGAGACTGTGGAGCTCGTCCCGCGGAGACAGCGGCCGATCGTAAATGGCATGCTTCGCGCCGCGATCCGGCGGCAGAGCGAGTTGCTTGCGCGTGCCGATGCAGAACCTCTGTTTGTTCGAGCCTTGCATCCACAATTTCTCGTCCAGCGCTGGCAGCAGCATTTTGGTGCCCGACACACGGAAGAGCTCTGCAAATGGAACAATTTTCCCGCACCGATCTATGGACGGATCAATCACCTAAGGATCGACCGAGAAGAGTTTCTCCGGTTTTATCCGGACTCCCGACCGCAGACGCGTAATCCCGAGTTCGTTAAATTTGATGTGTTCCCGAAGGAGGCCGTCAAGCAAGGCTACTGCTACATTCAAGATCCAAGCACCGCGATTGCCTGTCGGATTCTGAGTCCCCGGGCCGGAGAAAAGATTCTCGACGCATGCGCCGCTCCAGGGGGAAAAACCGGTTACATCGCACAACTAATGGAGAACCGGGGAACAATCGTCGCATGCGATCGCGACCCAGACCGACTGCAGATGTTGAAAGAAAACATGACGCGCCTCGGGGTTGGGATCGTCCATATCTTTGATCACGATTGGACGCGGGGTCGCGTCCCTATAGAGATTGCTTCAGCGGCGCCCTTTCACCGCATCCTGCTTGATGCGCCTTGCAGCAATACCGGAGTAATGCGACGACGCGTGGATGTCAGGTGGCGATTGCAACCAGCCGATTTCCTCCGCATGCAACAGCGACAGCTCGAAATAATTTGCGCACTTGTCCCGCTATTAAAGCCGAAGGGCACATTTGTTTACAGCACCTGCAGCCTTGAGCCGGAGGAGAACGAGCACGCGGTGCGGCAAGCTCTCACCAGCGCATCCATCCTGCGTCTGGAAGAGCAAAGGCGTTCGTTTCCCTTTGAGGATCATCTCGATGGCGCTTTCGCAGCGAAATTTATCCGAAGCGCATAACATCAGCCGGTTGCGCCCGGCGACACTAGTGGAATGATAAGAGCCTATGCACGACGCCCGGTTTGATAAACTCGCGAAACTTCTGGTGGAATATTCTATCCGTCTCAAGCGTAATGAAACGGTCCTCATCGAGGCATTCGATATTCCTGACGAAATGACAATCGCGCTAGTACGCGCGGCGCGGAAAGCGAGCGGAGTGCCATTGGCCCAGACCTATCA
>JBAQJG010000442.1:0-2820 GCA_049300145.1 Chthoniobacterales bacterium
GTCTCGTATCACTAAAGGGATCGATCTGGTCCTATCCGGAGCCTGACAATTTATGCCGCGACTTCGTGCCTGGTTCTCTCGACTACTCGGAGTATTTCACAAGAGCCGCCGTGACGCCGAAATGACGGAAGAGATAAGCCAACATGTTGATCTTTTAACGGAGCGGAACATCGCAGCGGGGATGTTGCCCCACGAAGCGCGCAACGCGGCGCTTCGCCAATTCGGCGGGGTTGAGCAAATCCGCGAAGTTGCGCGCGAGCAACGAGTGTGGCGATGGGCCGACGAATTTGTTCAAGACATTCGCTTCGGCGCGCGAATGCTCTTGCGAACACCGGGCTTCTCAATGCTCGCGATTCTTTGCTTGACCCTCGGAATCGGCACCAATGCGGCAGTATTCAGTTGGATTGAAGGAATTCTGATCCGGCCTTATCCGCTTGTGTCGCATCAAGACCGCATGTTCGCGCTTATCGGCACAACGCGCGGAGTCGAAGGGCACAACGGACTCTCCTATCCAGACTTTCTCGATTTCGAAAAGAATTCAACGCTGTTCGAATCGTTCATCGTCGACAGAATCATGGGCACGTCGCTGAGCGTTGGCGATCGAGCGGAGTGGGCGTCCGGCGGAATCGTCTCGGCTAACTATTTCGACGCGCTCGGCGTACGCCCGATGCTGGGCCGCGGATTTCGCCCCGAAGAAGGCACGGGGCGAAACGCGCATCCGGTGACGGTGATCAGTTATCGAACCTGGAAAGATCGCTATAAGTTCGATCCAAACATCATCGGTCGAATGCAATACCTGAATGGTGTTCAGCACACGATTATCGGTGTCGCGCCGGAAAGGTTTCACGGCACGTTCGTCGGTTACTCGTTTAGTTTTTGGGTGCCGACATCGATGCAGGAGACGTTCGACACGACTGGCTACAAATTAGAAGACCGCGGCGCGCGCTGGATCGAAGGCTACGCCTTCTTAAAACCTGGCGTAACTCGTCAGCAAGGACAGGCCGAATTGAACTCAATCGCGCAGCGGTTGGAGAACGATTTTCCGGAAACCAATCGCGGCCACGAAGTGCAGCTGGTTCCGTTGTGGAAAACGCCGTTCAACGGCGCCGGCAACATGTCGCCGACGCTGGCGATAACAATGGCGGTCGTGTTCTTGGTGCTGCTCATTGCCTGCGCGAACGTGAGCAATCTTTTACTCGCGCGCTCGTTGCTCCGACGACATGAAATGACCATGCGTCTTGCGCTCGGGGCCGGGCGGCGTCGGTTGATCAAACAGCTTGTCACCGAAGGATTGCTGCTTTCGATCATTGCAGCGGCAGGCGGAATTGCTGTAGCTTACTGGTGCCGAAACGCGCTCGTACTGGCGTTCCCCTCGCCTGCGCCGGGAGTCGTGATCGATTATCCAGGTCAGATCGATTGGCGCGTGCTCGTAGTAAGCGCCGGGATTTGTATCCTCTCGACTCTCGTGTTCGCGCTCGTGCCCGCGATTCACGCCAGCCATGTCGATCTTTCGGGAGCGCTGAAAAGCGACGGCGGCGGTGTCGTCAGCGGAAGCAGTCGCTCGCGATTGCGCTCGACTCTTGTTCTGGTCCAGGTGTCGCTCAGCTTTGTGTTGCTCGCCGGGACCGGGTTGCTCCTGGAAAGCCTGGCGAAAATCCAAAACGCGAACCCCGGTTTTTCAACGGATGTGGTCGGGTGTTCAACGGCTTTGTTCTCCGCCGGTTATAAGCTGGACCGCGCAAAAAACTTCTACACTCAGCTTCTCGACCGTGTCCGCGCACTTCCCGGCGTTGAATCGGCGACGCTGACGCGGGTCATTCCATTTAGCTACAATGTGTTCTCCTCAAGCGCGATTGAAGCCGATGGCTACCAACCGCCGCCTAACGAACAGCCGACGGCGGAGTACAACCAGGTGGCGGAGGATTACTTCGCCACGATCGGCATCCCGATCGTCTCCGGACGGGAATTCACTCGCACTGACGACGAAAACTCGCCACCCGTCGCGGTCGTCAATCAAACGATGGCGGCAAAGTATTGGCCGGGGAAAGATGCGCTCGGTCAACGAGTGAAAGTTAAGGATCGTTGGCTGGAGATCGTCGGCATCGCAAAGAACGCGAATTACCGAACGAAATTGGAGACACCCACGCCATTTTTCTACGTTCCACTCCGGCAAAATTTCGGCGTGCAGAACACATTGTTGATGCGCACACGGGAAACACCTGGTGCGATGGTGAATGTCCTGGCCCGCGAAGTTCATGCACTGGATGCAAACCTGGCGCCGGGAATCCCGTATCGGCTGCAAGAACAGGTGGATCAAATGAGTTACACCCAGCGTCTTGCCGTCACGCTGGTCGCGGTTTTCGGTGCAATGGCGCTTTTTCTGGCGGCGATCGGACTGTACGCGGTCATGTCGTACTCCGTTTCGCAAGGCATGCGCGAGCTCGGATTGCGAATGGCGCTCGGCGCTGACGCGGGGAGTGTTTTGCGGCTCGTCCTTTCGCGCGGTCTACGACTGACGACAGCCGGAATTGTGGTCGGCGCAATCGCAGCCCTCGTATTCACGCGTTTGATGGGCAGCCTGCTCTACAAAGTGAGTCCGCGTGACCCGCTCGCCTACGGCTTTGCCCTGCTGGTGTTACTTGGAGTCGCGCTGCTCGCCTGTTTTCTTCCGGCCCGGCGCGCTACGCGAATTGATCCAGTCCAGGCGTTGCGGAGTTGACTGCTCTAACAACTAGCGAAGCAAAAGGCGATAATGCCATAGCCGCGTGCCGGCATTTTCTCTTGGCGCTTAAGCCTTGGAGCTAGGTCTTTGGACTGTAC
>JBAQJG010000443.1:0-3566 GCA_049300145.1 Chthoniobacterales bacterium
ACGCTGCCCTACTACCGCGAGATTCGAGAGAATACCGCATTCAAAGAAGAAGACGCCGGTGTGACTGTCGATGTGCGGGTGGGCGATAAGACTTACATCGCGGAATACCTCGAAGGCCGGAGCGCGAGCGGCGTGCAATTGTTTTTCATTCGCTGCGACGATTTTTTTGACCGGACCGAGCTCTACGGCGAGCACGGAAAAAAATATGAGGACAATGCCGAGCGCTTCATTTTTTTCTGCAAAGCCGCCCTGGAACTGGCGCAGCGTTTGACACCTTCCGCGCAAATTCTGCACGTGCATGATTGGGCGGCCGCGCTCGTGCCGGTATTCGTGCGCGCGCACCATTTGCCCTTCGCGACCGTGCTGACCATTCATCATCTGGCCGAGCAAGGCAGTTTCTGGGGACTCGATTTCGGCCTGACGAATTTGCACGAACGATTTTTCACGTTGCGAGGGGTCGAGTTTTTCGGGCGAATGAATTTCCTCAAAGGCGGCATTCTCCATGCCGACAGGATCACAACGGTGAGCGAACTCTACCGGCGCGAAATGCAGACAGCGCCAGGCGGTTGCGGGCTCGATGGCGTGCTCCGCGAAAACGCGCATCGCCTTGTTGGTATTTTGCACGGCGCGGATTACGCGCGCTGGGATCCGGCGTCCGATCCTTTGCTCCCAGTGCAGTACAATGCGAGCGCGTTTTGGGGCAAGCAGGTTTGTCGCGATGCTTTGCTCGCACAAATGAATCTCGCGCCGGCGCCGCATGGTCCGGTTTTTGGAATGGTCACTCGCGTGGTGGAGGAAAAAGGTTTCGAGATTCTTATGCCGCTGCTGGATCGGCTGCTCTCGGATGATGTCCGACTGATCATTCTCGGTGAAGGCGATCCCGCGTATGAGACCGCGCTCGCCGTCGCAGCGCGCAAATTCCCGTCGAAGTTTGCCTACCACAAGAATTACGACGAGAGACTGGCGCATCGGATTGAAGCCGGCATGGATATCACGCTCATCCCATCACGCTTCGAGCCGGCCGGCTTGAGCACGATGTACAGCCTGAAGTATGGCGCCCTTCCCATCGCGCGGGCCACCGGTGGCATTCAGGAGATCATCGAGGACTACGACCCGACGACGGACAGCGGTTATGGTTTCCTTTGTTACGAACATTCAACCGAAGCCTTTTGGGATTCGATCAAACGCGCGCGCGAAGTTTTCCGCGACCGAGTCGTGTGGACGGTGCTGATGGCGCGTGCGATGTCGCGCGACTTTTCCTGGGACGCATCGGCGCAGCGCTACGAGCAAGTTTATGCGGAGCTGGTCGGTTCCGACGAAGAAGTGGCCGCGTGATTGTAGCCGTCGCCTGCGGGCGACGTGATGCGCTTGAATGAAGTCTCCAGCGCCGCGCTCTCCGCGGCGAGCGGCGACAACATTTCGCAGCGAATAAACGCGCGACCGCGTCGTCAAACTCTCGCCGTTAGCTAAAGCCGACCACCGATGCAATCTGGAACCGCGCTCAATGGGAACCGACAAGTTCTTGCAATCTTGAAAGCTTTCGTATCTCCTCGGCGGTTCCCACTCGTGCCGCTATGACTCGCTCGCCGTCGCCGCTCAAACCGTTGCTTGCTGGATTACTCTTGACTCTGGCGCAGATCGCGGTCGCGGTTTGCCTGCTCGCGCCGGAAGGGCCGCTTTCTTATCGGTACTCCACTCTTATTCAGCACGACAGTTACTGGTTCGAGAACATTGTTGACCGCGGCTACCAAACGATCGTGCCGCCGATAAGCCACAAGATGATGGAAGTGTCCAATGTTGCTTTTTTCCCCGCTTATCCTGCAATCGCTGCTTTGCTTCGTTACGGGCTGCACTTCGACACCGGGAACGCGCTGCTCGTCACTGCCCAGGCGGCTGCGTGGGGTTTCTGGAGTTATTTCTTTCTCTTTTGCGAACGGTGGAATCTGTCACCTGCGCTCCAATTTCTTGGCGCTTTATCGATCGTCGCCCATCCCGCTGCCTTCTTTCTTATTGCCGGCTATTCCGAGTCGCTTTTTCTCATGGCGCTGGTGGGTTTCATCTATTGGAGCAGCGCAGACGGTCGTGCTGCGACAGCGTGGGCGGCGTTGCACGGGATCGTGATGTCGGCGACTCGAATTGTCGGAATCCCATGCGCGGCTTTTCCAGTGGTGCGCTCTGTCTTGGCGAAAGGATGGATCGGTTTGCGTGAGCCGCGGGCCTGGATTCGTCGATACGCGCCGGCCATTGGTTTAATGCTGGCCGGAACATTAGGCGCAGTCTTCTTCTTCGTTTATTGCCAACTGCGCTGGGGTCACTGGAATACTTATATGCTCACGCAATCGGCTGGTTGGGGCATTGTTCCTGATTACCTGGCGGTGTTTAAGCGGTCGAGTTATCGCTGGCTCGTTCCGGCCCTGAATAATCCAACACAGGCGAGCCAAATGTTGATGACTTTGGGCGCATTGGTCTTTATCGCGGTCGCATTTTGCGAACTGCTTCCAGCGATTCGCCGGCAAACCGAGTGGACGACGCGCGCTGGATTCTATTTCTGCGCCGTCGTCGTCTATTACATTTCAGTAAGCGGAGTAGCCAGCGTGGAGATGGAAAGCATGCTTCGCTACGAATTTTGCGTGCATGCGCTAATCGTGCTGGCACTCCTGCATTTTTTACGGCAATTTCGCATGCCGCCGGTGTTGGTGCGGGCTTTCGGCGTGGCGGCAGTGGCGTTGGTCAGCGCTGCTGGGTTAAGCGTGCAGGGATGGTATGTCTGGAATTTTACCCGGGGCAATTGGGTGGCGTAGCAAATGATGAAGACAACCGTTACCGTAATCGGAGCTGGACCGGCGGGACTGACTGCCGCCTACCTGCTTTCCAAGAACGAGGTCGGTGTAACGGTTCTGGAAGCCGATCCGGTTTACGTCGGCGGCATTTCGCGCACAACCACCTACAAAGGTTTTCACTTCGACATCGGTGGCCATCGATTTTTCTCTAAATCGAAGGCGGTCGAAGATCTGTGGACAGAAATTTTGCCTAACGACATGTTGCAGCGTCCGCGCTCGTCGCGCATTTTTTACGGCGGAAAATTTTTTACTTACCCGCTCAAACCGTTCGAGGCGCTCCTGAAGCTCGGCATTCTTCAATCGATCCTTTGCATTCTCTCCTGGCTCAAAGCCCGGCTCTTTCCGCTGCGCAACCCCCGCAACTTCGAAGAATGGGTGAGCAACCAATTTGGCAGACGTCTTTTCAACACTTTCTTCAAGAGCTACACCGAAAAAGTTTGGGGCATGAGCTGCAAAGAAATCTCGTCCGATTGGGCTGCGCAGCGCATCAAAGGTCTTTCGCTCGGTAGCGCGATCAAAAACGCGCTCTTGCCCCAGCGCTACAACGGCGATCGAACCAAAGTCATCAAGACGCTCATCAACTCATTTCGTTATCCGCGCAAAGGGCCCGGCATGATGTGGGAAGCATGCGCGGAGAAAGTGACAGCGATGGGCGGCAAAATCGAGATGGGCTGCAAAGTGACCGCTTGCGCTTACGACGAGGTTACATCGAGATGGAGCGTCCAG
>JBAQJG010000444.1:0-8215 GCA_049300145.1 Chthoniobacterales bacterium
ATCGAACCGTTTTTGATTTCAAGCTCCATTCTCATGACCTGCGCGCAACGACTCGTGCGGCGAGTCTGCGCCAATTGCCGGGATGAGTTTGTTCCCGAGCCGGAGATTTTAGAAAAGCTCGGCGTCAAGGAAAGCAAGGAAGCTGTGTTCTATCACGGCGCGGGCTGCAATCGGTGCAAGGGGCGCGGTTATCTCGGGCGCCTGGCGCTCATCGAAGCGTTGCCAGTAAGCGAGGCGATTCGCCGTTTAATCATCAAGCGCGCCTCGGCCACCGTCATCAAGAACCAAGCCATGAGCGAGGGGATGAAAACTTTGCGCATGGTCGGCGTGGAAAAGGCGCTCGAAGGCGTCACCACACTAGAAGAAGTCTGGCGCGTGACGGCAGAAGACCACTAGGCACATGACTATTCCCTTTGTCGATTTTTTCAACAAGGCTAGAGCGCGGCTCCTTTCAGCGGTCGCTGATAGTCCGGCTGCGCAGCCGCGGACAGCTCCCATGGAAAAACCGAGTGGCGAGCGCCTGAGCAAAACGGTCTTGCCGAATACGATCCGCACGGTCACGTCGCCCGATCCTATGAAAGTCGCGACTGCTCCGGTGCGGGTGGCAAAAGCCGCCTCGGCGTCTGAGCTGCGACCAGTTGAAGCCAGTTCCCGGCCTGCCGCTGCGCACTCGCGTCAGTTGCCACGGGCCAGTTTGCTCGGGCTGGAACCGAAGATGGAGCGCACGATCTCGCTCCAGCTTGCCGACATTCTTGAGCAGATACCGGCTGGTTACGTCAAGTCGCCAGAGACTCTCGATCTCTCTCGTCGCGTTGTGTTAGACGTCTTGGAAATCGAGAAGGGAATGGCGGATAGCAAGCCAAGTGTGTCGCTGGCGAGCATTTATAAAGAAGCGCCGGAAATTTTTGCCCGGCGGCTCTCATCTGCGGACTCAGCTTGCGTTCCATTGCCATACGAAAAAGTGCTCGAGCAATTCAGGAGCCTGCGGGTGCGGCCCGATCAAGTGCACGACGATACGGTTCCCCAACTTGATACACCCTTCTTGAAAGTCACGCTCGAGGATACAGAGCGTTTTGGAACAACTATGGAGCCGCTGCAAACCTCATCGCTTCCGCCCATGCGTATGGAACCGGCGACTGCGGAAACAATTGCGGCCGCTGCGCCGGAACCGATCGCGAGCGAGATGATCAAGCGACGGCCGCCGCCATTGCTCCGCCCCTCTATTTCGTTGCATGATCCAGCCTCGGAGAAGCAGGAAGCGTCGCAAACGAAAGCCCCCGCCCGGGTCGGACCAAAGAAAATCTCAATTCGCCTTCCACCGAACGGAACGGGTGCGCCCGCCTCTGAGAGAGTTCCAGCCTCAAGCGGGCCGCCCGTTCCAACTAGCTTGCCAGAACCGCCGAGAGCGGGGGAAGATCCTTTTACAAAGGTAACCGCGCCGTGCGAGGACCTGCGTCCAAAATTTCAGCGTGGATCGCCGGCGAGGCCGGCGCGTGAGGTTGCGGCCGCATCGTCTCCACCGAAAAGGGACGAAACCAAAATCGCCTTGGCGCTCAATCGGCTTCTGCAAGAAGTGCCAGCATTCCAGTTGAATGGAAGTCCATCGGCCGTTCCGGAAAATGTCCGCGTGGAATTGCCATTGTCTTTGATTCAGCCCCAGCTCGCCAGCGGACGGGTCGTGATTTCACCGATGGTGCTTCAGAGGGCAATGCCCGAGATTTATCGTCCGCTTCTCAACATCGATCCAGGGGAAACGCCGATCTCATTGCCGTTGGAGGAAATTCTCAAGAATCTGCCCACGACTACCCTGCGGTTACGTGACGACCAGGAAGTAACCGTAATCGCAGAAACGTTTGAGACGACGTTTTCGATCAAAGCGGACGAAGACGCAAGACGTTTGCACACCGGTGCCGGGCTTGCTCCGAAGGCTTCCGAGAAACCGGCGGAGCAACCACAAATCCAAGAAAAGGCCGAAACAGCGCGCGGGGATCTGCCTGCCTTAGCCCCGGCGAAAGAGGAAAAACCCGAGGCCAAAAGCGTGGTCGCGCTCGCCAGTGCATTTCCGGGCGGCCGGCAAGCCGCAGTCGCAGAACCATCCCAGGCGGCGACGATCTCGATCAAGACGGGCGAAGAGGCGGAACGTTTCCAGACCCGCGCCGAACCCGCTCCGAAAGTTTCCGAGAAACCGGCGGAGCACGCACAGGTCTCAAAAAAAAACGAAATGGAGCGGAAAGAGCCGTCCGGCGCAGTCTTGGCAAGGGAGGAAAAACATGACGCGAAGACCGTACTTGCCCGCGCCTGTGCGCTTCCGGGCGTGGCCGCCTGCGCAATTGCCTTCGCCGATGATGGGTTGACTTTGGCCGGGAAGCTTCCCACAGAACTCGCCGCCGACGGCTTATGCGCGATGGCACCGTCACTGCTACAAAAGGTCGATAATCACATGCGTGACACCAAGCTCGGCCTGTTCACCGCGATGACCCTGCATTGCGCGCAGTGGCCGCTCACATTTTTCATGCACGGCAACATCTGTCTGACGGCGTTGCATGCCGGAGGCGAACTCACCTCCGAGACCCGCGCCGAGCTCACGAGGATTACGCAGGAACTTTCGCGCACCTACTCACAACCAGGACCTTCACATGTCGATCATTAATTACGCGAGCCGCGAGATTCAATTTAAGATTGTCTATTATGGCCCGGCCCTCTGCGGCAAAACTACGAACCTGGCCTACATCCATCAGCGAGTTAATCCGCAGAACCGCGGCGATCTTGTCTCGCTCGCCACCGCGGCTGATCGTACACTCTTTTTCGATTTTCTGCCGCTCAACGCGGTCGTCATCAAAGGTTTCGTGACAAAGTTTCAGCTCTACACCGTTCCCGGCCAGGTAATTTATAACGCGACCCGCCAGCTTGTTCTCCGCAGCTGCGATGGACTCGTCTTTGTCGCCGATTCCCAGTGGGAAAAAATGGAGGAGAACGCCGAAAGTTTCAAAAACCTCGTGGACAATCTCGCCCGACAAAATGTCGCGATCGACGATGTGCCTTGCGTGCTCCAGTACAACAAGCGCGACTTGCCGAACGTCGCGCCCATTAATTACCTGGAATACGTCTTAAACAACCGGAAGAAGCGTCTCCAGAGTTTCGAGGTTATTTCGAGCACGGGACAGAATGTTTTCGCGACGCTCAATGCCGTCTCACAAATCCTGCTCCACAAGTTCAGCAAGCAAAGCGAGGCACCGCAAACCACGCCTCCGCCGGTTGCGATTCCGGTCGAGCCACCAACGCCTGCGCCGAAGAAGCGGAGCGCTCCCGTATGAACTCGATTCCGGTCTTAACCGTTAAAGACGTCGCAATGCTCGACGGCGTGCTGGGGGATTTCTTGAAAAAAGCGGAGGCAGACTTGACGGTCGTGATCGATCGCGGCGGCAACGTCATCTCGCAGTTTGGCGATATGAGCGTGATGGATGTCACCATCTTCGCCGCGCTCGCCGCCGGTTCCTTTGCCGCAACGTGCGAACTGGCACGGCGGATCGGCGAGATCGAATTCAACGCTCTCTACCATCAAGGCAATGGCAACCACATGTTCATGAATTCGGTCGATGACGACACGATCATGATCACGGTCTTTGGAACTGACACGAACGTTGGTCTGGTGCGATATTATTCTGTCGTCGCGGCGCAAAGCGTGGCCGCGATTCTAAAATCACTTCGGTGCACTAACCAGGGTTTTACCTTCGACGCTTCGGACATTTCTGCCGTGCCAATTTTTGCTGATCGCTGAGATCGAGAATCGGAGCGCACCCGGACGATTGCAATTGGCTCGGAAAGTTTTCGCAAGTTGAAATTTCGCGACCGAATTATGAAAGATCGCGAAATGTTTCGCCTGTGATTTTTCTGTCGTTCGGCAATAGCCAGGCCCGCCGCTGCTTTTTGTTTTGTCAGTTTTCGCGACGGCCAATGTGTTGACTTGGCACCACGGCGACGCGCACACCGGCCCAGAATTTAAGAGAGAAGGTCTGCAGTGAGCGAAGTCGAGTGGGGCGCCGGTTCAGCCGGTAAATTCCGTCGCGACGAGGGTTGCGTTGTGGCCGCCGAAGCCGAACGAGTTGTTTAACACGACACGCACTTTTTTTTCTCGCGCCACGTTTGGCGTGTAATCGAGGTCGCATTCCTCGCTCGGATTCTCCAGATTGATCGTGGGCGGAATTACGGAATCGCGGATGGCAAGCGCGCAGGCCGCCATCTCGACGCCGCCGGCGCCACCTAACAAGTGGCCGGTCATCGATTTGGTCGAGCTAATCGAAACTTTGTGGGCGTGATCGCCGAAGACCTTCTTGATCGCGCGGGTCTCGCAAAGGTCGCCTATGTCTGTAGAGGTGGCATGGGCGTTGATGTAATCAACTTGGTTTGGGGAAATGCGGGCATGGTCGAGCGCGAGTTGCATGGCGCGAGCGGCGCCTTCGCCGTTCGGTGGCGGAGCAGTCATGTGGTAGGCGTCTGCGGTGAGTCCGTAGCCTGTGAGTTCGCAATAAATCTTCGCGCCGCGCGCTTTCGCGTGTTCCAGCTCCTCCACAACAAGAACACCGGCCCCTTCGCTCATGACAAAGCCATCGCGATCGCGGTCGAACGGTCGCGAAGCGCGCTCGGGCTCGTCGTTGCGCGTGCTGAGCGCTCTCATGGCCGAGAAACCTGCAAGACCAATCGCGACAATCGAAGCCTCGGAGCCTCCAGCGAGAAAAACGTCGGCATCGCCGAACTTAATCATCCGCCACGATTCGCCGATGGCGTTGTTCGAGGTCGCGCAGGCGGTGACGATGCACAAATTTGGACCGTGCAGCCCGTACTCCATCGAGATGAGGCCGCTGGCCATATTGCTGATCAACATCGGAATCGTGAAAGGGGAGTTTCGGGACGGCCCCTTGGTCACTAGGACCGTGTATTGATCCTCCAACGTTTTTAGGCCGCCGATGCCACTGCTGACAATCACGCCGAAGCGGTCTCGATTGAGCTTTTCAAGATCGATCCCGCTGTTTTCGAGCGCCATGTTCGCCGCGGCCAGCGCGAGTTGCGCAAAACGATCGGTTCGCCGTATATCTTTCGGGTTGCCGAAAAATGGTTTCGGGTCGAAGCCGCGCACTTCACCGCCGATCTGACAATCGTAGCCGGTGGTATCGAAGGCCTCGATTTTGCGAATGCCGCTGACGCCCTTCTTAAGATTCGACCAGAACGTCTCCACGTTGTTTCCGACCGGCGTAATCGCACCCAGACCAGTGATGACGACTCTTCGATCCGTATTCATTTAGGGAAGTGATGGGTGATAAGTGAAAAGTGAAAGGCAAAAAAGAAGACGAGAGGTGAAAGGGTAATTCGCTCTTGGACGCTTATCGGTTATTCCTCATCAATTGTCACTTTCTTCACCCGCTGCCCATTCCGACGCTCTGGACGGTTTGAAAAAGTTTCCCCTCGGTCTTGATCGATGGCGCAATGATGATTTCCGTTTGCTGCAACTCTGCGATCGTGCGGGCGCCTACATTTCCCATGCAGGTCGTGATTGCACCGACCAGATTTTGGCTGCCATCGTCAACTTCAGCCGGGCCGAAGAGAATTTGTTTCAACGAACCTGTCGTGCCGACCTTGATGCGCGTCCCTCGCGGAAGGTTCGCATGCGGCGTAGCCATTCCCCAGTGGTAGCCGCAGCCAGGCGCTTCCTGCGCTTTGGCAAACGCGCTGCCGACCATCACGGCATCTGCGCCGCACGCGAGCGCTTTGCAAACATCACCGCCCTTGCTCATGCCCCCGTCGGTGATGATCGGCACATAGCACGAAGTTTTTTTGAAATAAGCGTCGCGCGCTGCCGCGCAATCGACTGTTGCCGTAACTTGCGGGACGCCCAGCCCGAGCACCCCGCGCGAGGTGCAGGCCGCCCCTGGCCCGACGCCGATCAAGACCGCGGCCGGCCCGCACTCCATGATCTCGAAAGTTACTTCATAGCCGACGGTGTTGCCGACGATTACGGGGATACGCATCTCACGGCAAAATTTCTCCAGGTCGAGCGATTTATATTCCGATGAAATATGGCGGACGGTTGAAACCGTGCTTTGGACAACAAAAACATCGGCCCCTGCCTCTTCCGCAATCTTGCCGAATTCGGCCGCGCGTTGCGGAATAGAGCTGACCGCGGCCAACGCGCCACCGTCTTTGATCTGGCGAATTCGCGCCGCAATTAAATCTTTTTGGACCGGCTCCTGATAAATTTTTTGCAGCAGCGCCGTGATTTCAGATTTGTCCGCCTCGACAATTTTTTGCAGGACCTCCTGGGGATTCTTATAGCGCGTTTGCACGCCTTCCAGATTAAGCACCGCTAGTCCGCCCAGTTTGCTCATGGCGATGGCGAAGCGGACATCGACCACTCCGTCCATTGCGCTGGCGAGAATTGGAATTTTTAACACGAGCGGGTCCGCTTGTTTGCGCGGCCAGCGGCAGGTGATGTCGACCTCGTTCGGATTGATCGTGACGCGACCAGGCACGAGCGCGATTTCATCGAAACCGTAGGTCACGCGGGCTTTGCGATTGCGGCCGATCCACATTCCCATTTTTAAATTCGCTCCATTCTAAATCGTTCGTTTAGACTTCCGCAGCGCGGACACCGCGGAAGCAAAGCGTCGGTTCGATCTTCAAATTCGAACGCGCACATGACGCAACGCAGCCGATACTGTAACGCTCGGCGTTCGCGGCGTCGTCGATTCCACTCTCCCAATATCCAGAAGAGAAAAACCGCCGCAAGGAAAAGCAGCAGATAAATCGTAACGAGCGTGGCCAGACTAACCCGAATCACGGTGAACCTATGCTCGTCGGTGTTGCCGACGGGCGCGCGACATCATTGCCCCACTCGATCGTCGCGATACCCCAAGTGAGAGACTGATCGCTTTTTTCCCCGGTTGTCGGTCCTCCAGAGAAACGACAGAGCATGAGGTGATGCCTGGCTTGCTCATCTAGGGCCGTATCGCCTGACGAATTCAGTGGAAAGCAGTAGCGGATTTCTCCCCGGGCGCCGACCGCAACGCGAAAACGGACGCTCTCCGGTGCCTCGTTGCTCGATGCGGAAAAACTTGGTGTCGGCAAATTCGGAGCGCCCAAACCATCGAACTCCTTTGAGAACGAAACAGATGTCGGCGTTGCACTCGTGGCGGGGGCAGCTTGCTGGTGGACAATCGGCACGGCCGCTGGGGGCTGCGAACTCGGCGTGCGAAGATCGGTAACTAGCGGCGGAACCTCTTTCAGGGCCGGCTCCGTCGCGAGATAGGATGGAATGTGGCGCACTTTCGGCAACGCGCGCAGCCTTGCCTCCGGCGGACGTTGCGTGGCGAAAGCGAGCGCGGGGTCTTCCGCATCAACCCAGCGCAGCACCGTGCGGCCTTCTTCAGAATTGGGCGCGATCAAACTGACGCGGGCTGGCGGCGGCAGGAGCGAGACCGTCGGCGGATAAACAATTTGAAAAATGTAAAAGCAAAGAGCGTGTGCAATTAAGGACGCAACGAGAAAAGCTGTGATCGCTGCTTTCCGGCGCCGCGGCGCTTCCCAGTTAAAAAGAAGCGGTGTGGGCGCAGGCGCAGACAACGACGTGTTCATCGCGGCGGAGTTGTGGCCAGCGCGACGGACGTGATTCCATGCTCGAGCGCGGCGTTTGCGACCTCGATAACTATTTCGTAAGGAGTCAAGCGGTCCGCCTTAATGATGATCGAGCGGCCTTCGTGCTTGGCTGCGTCCAAGGCCGGTCCGAGCTGATCGAGTGTGATCCTTTGATCCCGGAAATAAATCGCGGGAGCTGCGCCACCGGTGATGCTGATGATTTGCTGATTGATCTGCGGACCGAGCGTAAAACGCGAAAACGGCACCGAAACAGAAATTCCGGGCTGCAAAATAAAATTCGAACTGAGCAATAAAAAGAAAACCAGGAGAAAAACGACGTCGAGCAACGGAAAAAGGACGAGCCAGCCGAAGTTATATTCCTTCGTCCGGCTGAGCTTCATGCGCGCGCTGAAGTGATTGTCGATCTAGCGATCGAGACCTGCTTCCCGATCGGCGGCGGTTGTTTCCGCGGGCTGTTGGAAGCTGATGATCCCGCTGAGCGGTCGGCTCTCTGTCAACATGTGCACAATCTCAATCCCGGCGCGTTCCATTTCGTGCAGCATCGTGTTCACGCGCGCTGAGAGATAAC
>JBAQJG010000445.1:0-4346 GCA_049300145.1 Chthoniobacterales bacterium
AGACGAGGGGAATGGCGGAAGTGGCTCATCTGGGCGGGCGCCGCCTACGCGGGACTTCTTTTTCTTTTTCTCGCAGGCCTGGCTTACTTCCATTTGGAAATTGGGCGGCTTGATCGCCAGATCGCCCGCGATGCGCCCAAGACCGAATTCGTCCGGGCCGCGGAAGCCAACTGGAAGGCGCTCGCGCCCGCGGTCGATTCGCGTTATTACCCGGTCGAAATTTTGCTGCATCTATTCAACAGTTTGCCCTCGCCCGAGGTGCGCATTACTGCTTACAACCAGTCTGCGCGCCAAATCTCAGTGGACGGCGAAGCTGGTTCGGCGGCGCTCGCCTATCAGTTTATCGACAAATTAAAAAAGAATCCGGAACTGCAAGTTTTTCAGTTCGACATGGCGGCGCCGCGCATTCTGCCGAACAACCATGCCCAGTTTCGCCTCGAGGGAAAACCGCGATGATGATGATGCCAGCTTGGTACGAACGCATGAATCAACGTGAGCGGCTCCTCTCGTGGATCGTGGCCGGTGCGGTCGTTGCGTTGCTCAACCTTTTGATTTGGAGCTGGCTGTTCGGTGCGCTTGGTCGGGCGCGCGCCCAGCTGGCAGAACGCAAAGCCACTCGCGCCGAGCAGGCTGTCTATGTAAAAGAGCGCGGTCTCTGGGAGAAGCGCGATCACTGGCTCCGCCAGCACCAACCGGTACTGAAAAATGCCGCCGACGCCTCCACGTTGCTGGACGAATTGAAACAAATCGCCGGCAAGCATAATATCTTGATCGAGAATCCGGCCATTGGCGCCGGCGAAACGACGCCCTATCATCAGACCGTTTTCGCTTCCATCGAAACCAAAAGCCCCTGGCCGCCCCTGGTCCATTTTCTTTACGACGTTCAGCAGCCGGAAGCGTTTGTCGTTTTTGAGAGTGTCAATCTCGCGATCGACAGCGCAGATCCCACCATGATGCGCGGTAAGTTCAAGATTGCGCGCTGGTTCGCGCCCGCGCAACGTAAGAAAGGATGATTATGAGACGCACTCAATTTCTGATATCGATCTTCGCTCTGCTTTGTCCGGTCTCGACGCAACGAGCCGATGATATTCCGAAACGGTTTAACTTTGACCGTTACTCAGCGATGTTGAATCGGTCACCTTTTGCGGTGGCTACCGCAGTCGCCTTGCCGGTCGCTGGGGCGGACTTTGCAAAAGAACTTTACGTGGCTAATGCGGCCCGTTCGCCGGAAGGCGACATGGTCACCATTGCTTCGACGGCTGACGGGAACTTCAAGGAATATTTGACGACGAAGGGACCGGTCGATGGCTACAGCATAGCTAGCATTGAATGGTCGGATCGCGTCGGCGCCACGAAAGTAACAATCAGCAAAGATGGAAAATTTGCGACGATCGGTTTTAACGAAGCGCTCCTGGCGGAGCAGCCCGTCACGAACGTGGCACCCGCCCCTCTTCCCCTGCGCGTGAAACCGGCGCCGATCCCCACCTTGCCAACCCCGCCGCCGCACAAGCGAGGCGTGATTCAGCGAAATCCCCCGGTTCCAAACGCGCCGCCGCCGGAGCCTCCCGGCATGTAGTGGTTATCGACGAAGGCGTGCGCCTCAGTCGCCCCAGTCGTCGGTCCCTGCGCCAGGTTTGCGGCTCTGTCCGGCGGAATAAAGATCGTAACCGTTTGGGTTTTTTAAGCCCGGGCAAATGTAGATGTAAGTGTTCTGCCAGGGATCTTTCGGTACCTCTTTGTATAATTGATACCAGCGCGTTGGCCTGGGATCGGTATCGGGTTGGACCACCAGCGCCTGCAACCCCTGGTCGGTGGTTGGGAAGAAACCGTTCATGCTCTCATAGAGCTTGAGTTGCGTGTTGATGCCCTGAATGTCAGCCGCCACCCGCACGTGGCGCGAGTATTCCACGTTGCCGCCTAGCTTGTAGATGGCAGCGCCGAGCAAGAGCGCAATGATCGTTACCACGAGCATGATCTCGAGCAAGGTGAAGCCTTGTTGTTTTTCCCTGAGCGTCATTTTTTATCAAACACAGACCACCAATATATCGTTGCGGTTCATTTATTGACCGGTTCGCAGCTGATAATCGGATTTATCCCAAAGATACTTTAATTGAATTTGTGTCGCGCGAATGGCCGAGGTCGTTGTAGTTGCACCGCTCAACACGGTCAGGTCGTTGGTTCCAGTCTTCAAACTCGCCACTGGCACAATCTTCTGTGCGCGCAGCCACCCGGTGTATTGGAAATGCATTCCCCTAACGAGTGATTTTATCTCGCCTCGATACCCGGGGTCGGCCAGCTCCGGCAACGTCAGTGTGACTGGCCCGACATCTTCGCCGTTCACATAAATTTCCGGTGGCGCGTCGATGCGCGGACTCGCCACTTCGAAGGTGAGGAGCGCAAGCAATGGCTGGGCTTCGAGGCCAAATTGAAAGGCCGCGCCTTGTTGCACATTCGGCCCAATGAGGATGGTTTCCGCGGACAGCGTCGCGGTGACAGTGCCGAATTGTTCCGTGTCCTGTGCGGGCGGATGCAACGGCGGCATCGATGAAAATGGTTCCGGGATGACATCCCGATGTTCGGCGTTGAGCGGATGCACCACCTCGCTGCTCGTCATCCAATCAAGGTACGCGCCGCGCACCGTTTTCCCGTCGCCGGGAACTTCAATGTCGATTGCCGAGACGCCGCTCATCGGGATCATGACCGCATCGGAACTGGGCAGACCGACGCCGGAGCCAAGCTCGCCGGAGCGCAAGACTTGCGTGCCGGATTCGTCCCACACGATCAATTCCGGTCGCTGCTCTGGCTTGTCATCGAAGAACAAACGGAAAAAAAGGACCTGATAATCCGGGCTCGGTTGGGCCACACGAATGCGAAAAACGCTCTTCGGCGCGGCGCCGGCGGTCGTCTGGGGAGGAACCATCGTGACGGATTCAACCCACCGCGGCGCGGTCTGCGGCGTCGAATTACCAGGTGCGTTCTGACGCAAGTCCAGCCACGCGCTTGCTGGCAGTGGCTCTCCTAATTTCGCATTATCCGACGATGGCAGCGTGTTGTGGAAAGCTTCTTGCGCGAGAAGGGGAGCGGCTGCGCCAATCAGCAGTGTGAACGCAATGATGCGAAAAAGCATTTGGCCTCCGAGATTATCTTAGTGCGGTCGAAACTGCAAGCTACGTGTCATCTCGAAGACCGCCGAGAGAATACTGTAAACGACAAAGCCGACCACAATCGCGATCAGCACAATGATGACCGGCGGGATAAGCGCCGAGATGATCGCCACGTTCCGATCGAGCTCGCGCTCATAGACGTCGGCGATGGTTTGCATCGTTGCCGCGAAATGCCCTGTTTGTTCACCCACCGACATCATGTCGGTAAGCAAATCCGGAAACAGATGCTGCGATTGCAATGCGGCTGATAAGGTGGCGCCGTCAATCACGGCGCGGCGCACTTCCCCGAGTCTGAGTTCGAGAAATCGATTGCTGGCAATTTCGGTCACGAGATCGAGCGAGCGTAGGAGGGGGATTCCATTTTCCATCAACGTCCCGAGCGTGCGCGAAAATTGCGCGTAATAACGGTGCCGGATTACGCTCCCGTAGCCTGGAATCAAGAGACGAAATCGGTCCCATGCCGTTCGTCCTTCATCGGTGCGGACAAAGGCGCGGAATCCAATGACGGCACCGATGGCGAGAATCACCCCGATCCACCAATACGCTGTGATCGCGTGATGAATCTGCAGCAGGATTCGCGTCGGCAAGGGAAGCGCGCCGCCGCTTTGCGACATGAAGCCAGTCAGTTGCGGCACCATGAACGTGATAAAAATCGTGATCAGGCTTACGCCGGCCAAGGCCAGGAACGCGGGATAAATCAGCGCCTGCTGCACACGGTCGCGCAGATCTTTTGCCTGCATCAGATGCTTCACCAGCCGGAGCAAAATGTCTGGCAACGCGCCGCTGGCTTCGCCTGCCGCGACCATGTTCACGTAAAGCGGCGGAAAGATTCGCGGAAACTCACGCAATGCTTGCGAAAAGCTCCGGCCATCTACCAGCGCCTGATGCAGCGTCTGCGTCATCCGCTGCACGCGCGGCTGTTTTAGGCGCTTCATCAGGATCGACAATCCTTCGTCGAGTGTCATTCCCGCGCGCAGCAAATGCCCAAGCTGTTCGGTAAAGACGAGCAACTGGCCGTGCGGAATCTTTAAATTCTGCGTCGCCGGTGCGGTCGTCGATTTATCGCGCTCTGCAATTTTCGGCTCCGTGCCGACCGGCTCAATCCGAATCGGTATGCAACGCTGCTGCTCGATTTGGCGAATCGCCACCGCCCGATCGGCGCAATCCAGCACTCCTTCAACC
>JBAQJG010000446.1:0-2406 GCA_049300145.1 Chthoniobacterales bacterium
CGCTGTCATCGTGCGGCGCGAGAGATCTCTGGACAGTCCTTTCGACTGAAACCGATCTCCGTAAGGATCGCCCCACCGATCTTCGCAGACGATATCAGCGAGAGCGATACGGCGGACGGGTCCGAACCGTCCCATCGGGTAGCCAATCAGCAGCAGGGCATAGGAATGGACGCCGGGCGGCAATCCGAGCGCGGCGTCCGCTTCCTTCTCAAAATTTCAAGTAAAGGGCCGTCAATGTCGCACCGGTTTTACCGATCTGGATCGTTAAATATTTCAGCACGTCCAGCCACTTGGCCGCTCAGGTTGGTACAACTATTACGGCTGCGCCTCGATCGAGGACATGGCTGAACAGTTTCCCAGCCTGACCTTCCAGGGTTCGGGCTCGGCAGACGTTGATTATCTGGTCAACTTCCTGTCATACAAACTACACTGATGATCTTCTAGGGGATTCAGCGGAGTAAGGACCAGAGACGCCCTTTCAGATTTAAGTATAATTTTGAGTTTATCCCCTAACAGCCTCTTGGCCTCATCGGGAGTGCATCCGGTAGCGGATGCAACGGCCCCCTTCTTCATACCATGGGTGCTGGCAATAAATTTTCCTTCTCCATCTCTCTCGATGATCCCGTAAATGCTGTCCTTTGATGCAGGGACATTCTTACCTCGTTTGCTCATGACCTCCCTGAAGGATTTCGCACATGGATTCCACCAATCCATCATTTCGGCATCCCACTCGCCAAACCGGGCGGTCGCAAGAAGCCTTTCCGGGATCTCCGCAATCGTCGCCTCTGGATTCTTCTTCAGGATAAGTCCAACTCGGTTGTTGCCGTCAGCTACGATCCAACACCCGCACTTCATTTCACAAATTTGAATGGGCGGTGCATCGGGATATTTTTCGGGATTAAATCGGCCAGACAAAGAGCATATGAACTTAGATCCATGCCCATACATGAGGTCAGCCAGCTTCATGTCTTTATCGAGTTTCATTACTACAGGCTTCCTTTCCATGCCGTGCTACAGATCACGGCAAGTCTGACCCCATCGATCTTCGTAGACGACATCGGCGAGGGGTACACGGCGAACCGGCCCGAACCGTCCTATGGGGTAGCCGATCGGCAGTAAGGCATAGGAGTGGACACCGGACGGCAATCCTAGTGCGGCCTCCGCTTCCGCTTCGAACTGCAAGTACAGCGTCGTCAATGTCGCGCCGAGACCGAGCGCTCTTGCCGCCAACAGCATGCTCTGAACCGCAGGATAGATTGACGAACCGGATGTGCGGGTCGGGGTGCCGCCTTCCAGGCAGGGGACAATCCACACCGGAGCCTCATGAATGTGAGCGGCCAAATATTCTGCCGCGTCGAGCAGCCGCAGAAATCGCTCCCGGCTCATGCCAGGGGCCGGTTCACCAGCCCGGTACCGAGGGGCGACCTGCTCGTCCCAGGCACGCTTGTAATAGGCTCCGACCGTCTCCTTGACCTTCGGATCGCGGATTACGAGGAAGCGCCAGCGCTGCATATTTCCGCCGCTTGGGGCACACACCCCTGCCTCCAGGATCTTGCGGATCAACTCGTTCGGCACCGGGTCTGGTTTCAGCCGCCGCATCGACCGGGTGGTCCGGATAATCTCGAACAGGTCAGCGGTGTTCCCTGATGCCTCGGACATCACATCCTCCTCCCGCCTTTTGGTCCAGCCTATATTAGCAGTTTTCGGGAATCCGAAACCGACCGTGCACGGGAATTTGGTGTCTCGTCGTCGATCGCGAGTTACTCTGGGGCGACGACCGACTGGAAGAGTCGTTAGCTGGCACCGGCATGGCCGTTTCGTGCGATAACAGTCCGACAGACGGCGGCTTTAGCGGTTGCAAATAACGCCACCTGGGCTATTCCAGCGCGGCGTCGTAACGCCTCCAGTGTAAGCTCGAACTGACGAGGATCTCGGATTGTAGGAGAGGGTTTCCTGGGTTCAGGTAAACCTCGACCGCCGCATCGATTACGTCGTCGGCATCGAATTTCATGCTCTCCGGATCGCTGAACTTGGTGTCCTCGTATTCCCAGGACCGGTTCACGGACTTCCGTCTGATCAGACCGTTCTCGCGCCGATGCTCGAAGGTGCTTTCGAGGTCGAGGGTGCTGATTCCGGAGCAAGTCGGCCAGTGATTCCGGAATGAAGTCGGCCACCGATTCCGATTTGATCTCGGCCATTCCGATTTGAAGTCGGCCACCCGTTGAGGGGTGGCGCCATCGCTCGACCGCCGGGCCGGGACGCGGCCCTTTGCTCGTCGTGGGGAACGATGGGCGGGGGAGCCGATGCCCAGCCGAGAGAGTGTCGATGCGACGTGTAAGAGAGATCCTGCGCCTCAAGTACGAGGGTGGGGCGACCGAACGGGCGATGGCCCGCTCGCTCGGCATT
>JBAQJG010000447.1:0-5651 GCA_049300145.1 Chthoniobacterales bacterium
AGATAGGTCTGAGAGGATAATGTCGAACTCTGCGAAGACTGCTCGTTAGGGTCTCCCATGATTGGTTAAATCTCAGAGTTAGCGAACGCGCTCGGGATTACTGCGTCGGCAACTCCGGCTTCTCGAAATCCGTCGCTTGCTCAGGGAATCGAGCGAACGCCCTCTCCAATTTCGGGCTGGGATTTAGAAGCCTTCGATCACTGCCCAGTGGTCCCCAATAGAACCATTTCGCCCACCAGGAGACGGGTTTGGCGAGTCTTATAGCGACGACTACCAGTGCCACAGACGTGACCGGACCCATGACGAGGTAATGTAAATGCGTTCCAGTTGTCGGGAGATTCCCAACGACCAGGCCGATAATGCCGAAAATAGCAGTCCATGTTTTCCACTTCAGGAAACAAACGATTATGCAAACGAGCCAGATCAGGGTGACTGTGACCGTGATGGCGAGTTGTGTTTGATCATGTTCGCTCATTGTTGCCGACGTTTTCGCTGGTTCATCGCTTCTCTTTTCTGTCGAATTTTGATATAAAGTCGGCGCTACTTGCTCGCCAGCCACTGTCATTGTGGAGACTGTTTGTGAATCGTTCGTCACTACATCTCCGATGCCGATGCAAAACTTACGGTCGGGGCTAAACCAAAAGTCGCGACGCAAAACCAGCGCCTTCCAAGGGACGGATGTACTTGTTTTTTGCAGAGCAGAAAAATCATATCCGTAGCTCTTTGCCACCGGGACTAAAGACGATTCCGGAAACTTTCCCGACAGGTCGCTATAAGCTTCCATAATAACCTTGCCATCGTTTCCAAAGATGACCTGCGCAACTGTGCCATCTCCCGCATATTGGCGGACCACAGTATTTGGTTCGTTGCCCGGACTTTCGCTCACATATTTAAAGTCGGCGTGTGCTTGCTCAAATTCTTTTTGCGTGTCTCCGAGTCGCGCAAAAGTGCTGGTTGCCGCCGCCAGTATGACTACTAGCAACGTTAGCGTTATTTGTTTCACATTTCCCTTTTGTTTATTTAGGATGCCGTCGCTGGCTTTCTGTTCAGGCGCAAGTACAAGTGCGGTCCCCTCGTGGACGTTGTTCTTGAGCCGGAACGCGCAGACGTTTTCTACGTGCTCAAAGCACCGCTTGGCATAGAAGAGCTTCCAAAGCGACTTCGCGTCCGCAGATTCTTTACCAGTCACGGTCGCCCATTTTTTTTGATGAAATCCTTGAGGCGATATCCATTTGAGATTGCAAAAAGGATAGCACCGCAAACCCAGATCAACGCGTATAAAATGCCGGCAACTCCCAGACATAAACTCCCCACTGCAAGCCACGCCATGAAACCGTGAAGGCAGGTTGTCCACGAGTCGCCCGATTACGACGCATAGTGTCAATGGGAGTCCAAGTCCAAAACCGAGTGCCACGCCGATAATAGATAGTAGCCGTTTCATCGCAGTTTCTTTTCCTCGGCCTAATCAGCTCGCGCTTTTACCCGGCGAGGGCGTAGCTACCTCTGCCGTCTTGGCGCCCTTCTTTGCGCTGCTCTTTCCCTTGCCCATGAGCGCCCTCGCCGCCTGGTAATTGGCCATGTGCTCCTCCACGGATACGCGCGCAACGGTGCGGCCGACCACGTCGAGAGCCAGGTCCTCCAACGATTTGAAGCGGACGCAGCCTTTCCCCGTGTCGAGCTTCTTGCCGCTCTTCTTGTATTCGCTGCTGAACCAGGCTGAGAGAGTGGGATGACCGTAGAAGCACAGGAAATGCAACACCATGCCCGACTTCTGCGAGGCGAGCGCAACAAATGACAGCGGCACTTTGGGATTCTCGCCATAGCCCGCCGGATACGAGGACAGCGGGACGTACCGGCGAATCCGTCCGCTGGCGTACCGGGCTTTCAAAACTGAAAACTGAAAGCGGAAATTAAGCCAGGACGCGCGTTGATTTATCCCACGTGAGCCCCCAGTCGCGCATCGCCTTCAATACCGGGCCAAGCGCCTTCCCTTTTTTAGTGAGGCGATAAGCCAGGCGCTTGGTGCCATCTTCGGCGGGGATTTGTTCAATGACTCCGCGCGCCAGCAGGCGTTCGAGCCTGTCGGTCAAGATGTTCGTGGGAATACCTTCGGGCGAGCCCGCGAATTCTTTGAACCGGGTGCGTCTATAAAAGAGGTCGCGGATGACGAGCAGGGTCCACCGATCGCCAAAAATGTCCAGGGAGAACGCTATCGGACAAGGCGAACGCTTCGAGGGAAGACCCTTTCTGACGTTCTGATTTCGGTGGGTAACCGGCATGACCCGATGATATCACACACTTCACTTGCAATCCACAAGTATTTTACTTGCATTTTACAAGTATTATTGAACAATACCATCGAAATGACGGTCAACTAAAGATGAAAGGAAAAACATTATGAACATCAAAACTGAAACTATTCACAACATCACAGGAAGTCTTGCTTCGGAACTCAATAACGGACGCCCGAGCGTCAGGTCAATCGTTATCGCGGTGCTCGCACTCTGGTTTGGCCTCGTTTTTTTCCTTGGCGCTCAAGGGGCATTTGTTACTAACCCGGGTTCGCCGCCACTGCCGATTTTCCTCGGTTTGGCAATTCCCCTGTCGCTGTTTCTCGCGGCGTATTTCGGATGGACTCCATTCCGGGACTTCATCCTCGGTGCCGATCTCCGATTCGTGGCCGCGATGCAGTCGTGGCGCTGGGCCGGCCAGTTTTTCTTCTGGCTCTACGCCTGGCGTGTTTTGCCTGGACTGTTTGCTTTCCCGACCGGAATCGGAGACATGGCAATCGGGGTCACGGCGCCATGGATAGTGCTCGGTCTGGTTCGTAACCCGTTATTTGCCGCCAGTCGACGATATGTGATATGGAATATTCTTGGAATTGTTGACTTCGTCGTGGCCGTGTCCATGGGAGTTCTATCTTCAGGGCTATTCCAAGGAATCAATGGTGTGATTGGAAACGTCACCTCCAGCGCAATGAATCGATTACCCCTGGTGCTCGTTCCGGCGTGTGTCGTTCCATTCTTTACCATGTTGCATCTCACCGCTCTTTTCCAAGCAAGGCGGTTAGCCCGCTCCGGAAGGAGTTGATGGTTGAGAGTTGAGGGTTGATTGCTCAAGAAGGAAAAGGGCTCAGAGTTTACTATCGACACTTCGCCGCGCAGCCACTTAGCAACCTGCGCTTGTCTGACTCGCTCGGGTCACATCTTTGGTTTCGCCTTACGCTCCCGCTAGTGCATCAATAATGTACCCATCTTATGGTTCACCGCATGGCGGCGTGATTCTTCACCGCGGACTTCCTCGCGCCCCGTTAACAAATTAAGAAGGTAGAATTAAGAATGGAGCGAACGGGATTCGCGACATAGAAGGCAAAGTTGCGGGGGTAGCAGCGAGTGAGCGCGGGAAGCGAATGAGTTTCAATTAGGAATCACTTCTTTGACTTCGCCTTTTTCACCGCTGAGTTTTTGACGCTACTTTTCCCCTTTCCCAGGAGCGCCCTCGCCGCCCGGTAATTGGCCATGTGCTCCTCCGCGGACACGCGCGCAACGGTGCGGCCGACCACGTCGAGAGCCAGGTCCTCCAACGATTTGAAGCGGACGCAACCTTTACCCATGTCGAGCTTCTTGCCGCTCTTCTTGTATTCGCTGGTGAACCAGCTCGAGAGAGTGGGATGCCCGTAGAAGCACAGGAAATGCAGCACCATGCCCGACTTCTGCGATGCGAGCGCAACAAATGACAGCGGCACTTTGGGATTCTCGCCATAGCCCGCCGGATACACGGACAGCGGGACATACCAGCCGATCATCCCGAACTGCATGCCCTCCTCATATCCGTCCGGCAGGTTCTCATTGATCGCCTTGCGCACGGCGCTGAGCGCGGCGCGGCGATCCGAGGGGAGTGCGGCGAGGTATTGGGCCACGGTGGAAGCTGTCATGTTGGCGACGATATCGGCTGCGGTTCGCGGGCGCGAACTTTACGGTAGCGTTGGCAGGGAGCCAACTTTACGGCTGGAAGGGGACGTGCTGGGGAGGGAGGCCGGGCACGGAATTTTTGGAATTTCGGAGGCTGTGAGTTGCGAATCAGCCTAGGGAAGCCGGCGACTCGGTGTGGGAGAGGCGGACAAGCCTCATGCAGCGCACCGCCGCTCTGCCTCTCTTCACGACGATACTGGACTGCGGCAGACTGTAGCTCAGATTTTTTCCCAAGCCCGGTCGGCAACGGGGTCGCGGCCTTCGTCGAATTCGATGTGGTCGATGAGGGTTTCGATCGGTTTACCGGTGAGACCGCTTTCCTGGATGCGCCGGGGAAGGACGTGGCTGCGTTCGTCGCGCCAGCCGAGCTTGGCGATGAAGCGGTTCCAGACGTGGCATTCTTCGTCAGTGCGCGGAGTGCCGTGAGCGTGCGCCCAAGCCAGAATGGCGTCGTCGGTTTCGCCGGCGAGCACACGGCTCTTGATCTCCGAGTGGGGAACGCCGAGGAAACGGCAGCAGCGTCCGTCGAGAGTGAAGAATTTCCCGTCACCGAGGTAATCGTGGTAAGCCGCCGGGAGTTGACCCGCCGCGTGGAGACGGATCTTGTCCAGCATCCGCCCGAAATAAATGAGGCGCCCGACTTTATCGTAGCAACTGCGCAGACCAGGAACGTTCGGCATGGGCAAGCGTCGGTCAGGGCGGGCGCGGTTGCCAGTTTTGAAATCGGTTAGGCGGCAAGGAAAAAGAAAACGGGGCGTATGTAAAGACCACGAGGAAATTAGGAAGTAGAAAGGCTAAAGTAGAAACAAGATCCGCAGAAACGTCCAACGCTCAACGCCGAACACACAACGTCCAATAAAGAATCAGCACCCGATGAAGCTTTTTCTCGAAAATCTGGCAGCGGCTTAGGAATTATCTCTGAGAAATGCCGGAAAGCAGGAAGGATTCGGATTGTTTCCTAAATTCATGCTTTCCTTAGATATTCTGGTGAAGCGCCCGATTTAACCGGCGACCGAATAACAGGACGAGGAGGCCGCCGGCGGCGGCGATGGCCGCGTGCATTGCCCAAAACTCGGCGGGCGTCATCTTTTCGTAAAAGCCACCGATCCAGCCGATCAGGGTGTTCGCAACAAACAGGCTCATAAGACAGTGGATCGGAAGAAAGTTGAGAGTTGATGGTTGAGAGTTGAGAGTCACGGATGGCGAACCATAAAACTGGAACACGTAAAGAATGGCTGGCGGTCCGGCTGGAGTTGCTCAAGGCCGAGAAGGATCTTACGCGGCGGAGCGATGAACTGGCGCGAAAACGGCAGGAGTTGCCCTGGGTTAAGATCGACAAGGAATATAAGTTTGAGACCGATGAAGGAGAAGAAGCATCGCTCGCTGATCTCTTTCGCGGGCGCTCGCAGATGCTCATTTATCATTTCATGTTCGGGCCCGACTACAAGGCGGGGTGTCCGTCCTGCTCGGCGATCGCGGACGGCTTCAACGGCATCGCGGTTCACCTGGCCAATCATGACGTGATGCTCTGGGCGGTTTCGCGCGCGCCGCTCGCGCAGTTGCAGGACTACAAACGGCGAATGGGCTGGACGTTTCCGTGGGGATCGTCGGCCGGCAGCGATTTCAATTTCGATTTCAATGTCTCGTTTACGCCGGAACAACAGCGCAACGGCATTGAAT
>JBAQJG010000448.1:0-19357 GCA_049300145.1 Chthoniobacterales bacterium
CTTACCCGGTCGGCACGGTCCTCGGCTACGTCGAAGCGAGCGAAGAAGACGCGGCGAGATTTAAGAAAACAGCTCCCGAACCGCCCCAACAAGAGCTGGTAAAGGAAATTCCAGGCCGTGAGAAAGAAAGCGCCAAGCCCATGACTGCGCGTGACGGTGCGCAAATGAAGTCGCGCGACGGCGGCTTGCCGGTCTCGGTCGTGACGCGCGGCGCGAGCTTCCTGTCGCCGAGAGTTCGTGCGCGCATGGCGGAATTACAATTAACCAACGCCGATCTCGCGGGAATCCTTGGAACTGGTGCAGGCAATCGCGTGACGATCAAAGATTTGGAAAATTTTCTACACAAGATCGACAACGAGACAGCAACAGAAGCATCCGCGATCCGCGCCGGCGTGGCCGATGCGATGCGCCGCAGTTGGTCGCGCCCGCTGGCAACGATCGGTTCTTCGGTGAATCTCGACCCGGTCTTGCAAGATCGACAATCGCGCGATCCAAAGCCGGGCCCTGCGCTTTACGCGGTGCGCGCACTCGCGCTCGCGCTCGCAGAAAATCCCTCCGCGGCCGCAAAATTGATCGGCGGCCGGGTCGTCCAATCAAATTCAATCGATGTCGGCGTCGCGGTTGAAGCGGAAGATGGGATCATGGTGCCGATCATTCGCGCGGCGGACAAAACCTCACTGGCCGATCTTGCGACAAAATACAAAGAGCTCGTTGGGCTCGCGCGGCAACGACGCATTTCGCCGGACATGCAAGCGGGCGGCATCGCTGCAGTTTCAAATTTCGGAACGTTCGGCGTCGAATGGGGCACACCGATTCCGCTACCGGACCAAACGCTGCTGCTTGGTCTCGGCGTTGGGAAGAAGGTTCCGTCGTGGAGCGAAGAGAAAAATGAATTCGTTCCAAAGACCGAGGCGCAAATCACATTGAGTTTCGATCATCGCAGTCTCGACGGTGGCGGGGCTGGGCGTCTGCTCAAACGCGTGATCGAATTTTTGGAGGATCCGAAGAAGTTGTAGCGGAAGACAGCCGTCCGCGGGTGTCCGGGCAGACATGCGTCTCGCATGTCGAAGTGCAGCGTAGTCGATCCGCCACAAACAGGCGGGACGCCCGCGTGCCCTGACAGGCGAAGACGCCTGTCTTCCGAAGTTGCAGTTGCGGGTACGAAGCCTAATTTGAAAGAAACTATGCATCAGAATAAGGAATTTACTTTGAGTCGCGATTGCGAGGCGATCCTGATTCCAAGCGGTCAGAAGTTCTCTATCCCGGCTGGAACTCAGGGCGTCATCACGCAAGCGCTAGGCGGAAGTTATACAATCGCCACGTCCTACGGTCTTTCTCGCATCGCTGAAATAGATCTCGACGCGATTGGTCTCCAGAAGCCGTCGGCAAAAACCGAACAGAAAGCGCCAGCCCAAGCAAATGGCGAAGTTTCTGAAGAAGATGTTTGGAACCAACTTCGACAATGTTTCGATCCGGAGATTCCGGTGAACATTGTCGATCTTGGCCTGGTTTACGATTGCCGATTGATCAACAAACCAGAAGGCGGAACAAAGGTGGAAGTAAAGATGACGCTGACTGCGCCCGGCTGCGGAATGGGCCCGGCGATTGCACACGATGCGCAAAGCAAGATTTTGTCGATTGATGGCGTGGACGAAGCTGATGTGCAGCTTGTTTGGGACCCGCCGTGGAATCAAAACATGATCAGCGAAGCGGGGCGCATGAAGCTCGGCATGATTTAGTGGCGCTTCCCGGCACGGCGCGATGCACGCGATCGTCGCAGAAAAAAACGTCGAAGAGCGAACGCGTCATGTTCTGAGCGAAATTTTCGCGGACTGTTCACTGGATGAGGTCGGTGTGCGGCTCTGGGACGGAACCGCCTGGCCAGATCAGCGGCCGCGTGCAGCAACGCTCGCGCTAAAGCACAGCGGAGCGCTTGGCCGAATGTTTTTGCCCGGCACGGAAGTCGGATTGGCGGAAGCGTATCTGCACGATGATTTCGACATCGAAGGCGACATCGCGGTTGCATTTGAAATTGGTGATTTCCTCCTCGCCCACCTCGGTGATTGGAGGAACAAGTTCAAACTCGCAGGATTGCTGGTGGCGCTGCCCGAGCGAAACGGTAGATCGACAATGCGACGCGCTGCGAGCCAACTGATCCCTCGAATTCGCGGCAAGCGGCACTCGTTGGAGCGCGATCGGCAAGCGGTGACGCTTCATTACGATGTCTCGAATGACTTTTACCGCCTGTGGCTCGATCGGCGAATGGTTTATTCCTGCGCCTATTTCGCCTCACAAGCCGAGGAACTCGACGTGGCGCAGGAGCGCAAACTCGATTATCTCTGCCGCAAACTGCGCCTTCGTCCCGGCCAGCGTCTGCTCGACATTGGTTGCGGCTGGGGCGCCCTGGTCATTCACGCGGCAAAACATTTCGGTGTCCGAGCAAAGGGGCTCACATTAAGCGAACCGCAGGCGGAATGGGCGCGTGCGCGCATCGCTGAAGCCGGATTGACAAACCAAGCGACAATCGATTTGCGAGATTATCGCCAAACTGCCGCAGACGGGGGCCAACTCTACGATGCGATTGTGAGTGTTGGAATGGCTGAGCATGTCGGGCGCGAAAAGCTGCTGGATTACTTCAGTGCCGCGCATCGTGCGCTCACGCCCGGTGGCGTTTTCCTCAATCAAGCCATCGGCGAAGGCGTGGTGAAACGACCGGATAACAGGAACGGCTCCTTCATTGAGCAATACGTTTTTCCCGATGGCGATATTCCGCCGCTGCCAATTATGCTGCGCGCAGCCGAGTCGGCTGGGTTTGAGATTCGCGATGTGGAAAACTTGCGCGAACATTATGCGCTGACACTGCGCCATTGGCTTGGCAGGCTGGAAACGCATCATGCCGAAGCGCTTTCCTTCGTCGATGAAGCGACTTATCGCGTTTGGCGTCTTTACCTTGCCGGCTCCGCGCATGGATTTCGCCGAGGGCACATCGCCGTTTACCAAACGCTGCTGGCCAAGTTGGATTCGTCCGGTCAAACCAAGCTGCCTCTGACACGAGAGGATTGGTACACATAAAATGCGGCAGTGCGAAGTTCGGCATGATTTAATTTATTCGCAGCGTTGACAGTTCTCGCGCGACTTCTATACTCGTCCCCGCGCTCCCGTTACCGAAAATTTTTCGGGCCGGAACCACTTTAAGATTCATGCCTTCGACTGAAATCATTTTAACCGAAAACGTTCCCGGCCTTGGCGCGGAAGCCGACGTGGTGAAGGTGCGCCGCGGTTATGCGCGGAATTATCTTTTGCCGCATGGGAAGGCTTACGAAGTCACGCCAGCGAGTTTGCGACAGCTCGATAATTTGAAAAAGAAGCGCGCGGAACGCGAAACGCGCGAGCTGAAAGAAGCGGAAGAGCTCAGCCACAGAATCGGAAAATTAAGAGTAACGTTCACGCTTGAAACCGGCGAAACGGGCAGAGCTTTCGGTTCGATCACCGCGCAAGACATTGTCAATCGCCTGAAGAATGAAATCGGCAGCGAAATTGATCGGCACAAGGTTGTTCTCGAGCGGCCGATCAAAGACACAGGCGAACACGAAGTGCAAATCAAGCTGCATCACGATGTAACGGCGCAATTTAATTTTCAGGTGAAATCAGCCGAAAAACCAAAGAGCGAAGAAGCTGCGGCTGAACCAACTGAGAAAAAACACCGCTCGTTTTTCCGGAGAAAAAAAGAAACCAAATAAATGGCGACTCAACCATCGTCCCCGTGGACGGGTGAGAAGCCTCGCAGAGATTCGGGCAATGGGCCCGGCCGAGGCGGGCCGGGAGGAAATGGTGGAAGAGTTTTTCCCAAATCGCCAACAGGTTCTGCACAGGATATTCACCGCACGCCGCCGCATAGCGTGGAGGCGGAGCAGGGCGTGCTCGGGTCGATGCTCATTTCGCCGCGCGAAACGATCGCGGAGTGCGTGGAAAAAATTAACGAGGAATATTTCTACGTCCCGGCGCACCAAACGATCTACAACGTGCTTGTCGATCTTTGGAACACGGCACAAGCGATCGATCTGATCACGTTCACCCAAGTGCTGCGTGATCGAAATTTGCTCGATGCGGTCGGTGGCGCGGCGTTCGTCACCAGTCTCTTCACATTCGTCCCCACGGCCGCGAACGTCGGTTACTATATCGACATCGTCCGCGACAAATACATTTTGCGCGAGATCATTGCCGCGGCCACGGAGAGTGTCCGGCGCGCCTACGAGGAGCAGGACGAGGTGAGCAATCTTCTGGACGAAGTGGAACAAAGAATCTTCGCCGTGGGCGAGGACCGCTTCAAAGGTCAGATGCTCTCGATGAAAGATCAGGTAATGGAGGCCATTGAGTCGATCGAGAAACTTTACGAGCGCAAGGGCGGCATCACCGGGATTTCAACCGGCTTTGTGGAATTCGACCGCATGACCAGCGGGCTGCACGCCGCGGAGATGATCGTGATCGCGGGGCGGCCAAGCATGGGCAAGACCGCGCTGGCCATGAACATTGCCGAGCACGCCGCGATTCAGGAGAAACTTCCGGTTGGAGTGTTCAGCCTGGAAATGAGCAGCCAGCAACTTGTCCAACGCCTCCTTTGCTCACGCGCTCGTGTGAACTTGCAAAAAGTTCGGGACGGATTTTTAGGAGAGCGCGATTTTCCAAGCCTGACGGCGGCGGCCTCAAAATTGGCGGAAGCGAAAATTTTCATCGATGATAGCGCGGCCCTAAGCATTCTGGAGCTGCGCGCGAAGGCGCGCCGGCTCAAGGCGCAGCAGGACGTGCAACTCATCATTATCGATTATCTGCAACTGCTGAGATCGACATCTCGTCGCGCGCAGGACAATCGGCAGCTTGAGATTTCAGAAATTTCCGCGGGCATTAAAGGGCTGGCCAAGGAACTGAAGATTCCCATCGTCGTCGTGGCGCAGTTGAATCGGCAGCCCGAGCAGCGTTCCGGTGGCAAACCGCGACTGAGCGATCTGCGCGAGTCAGGCTCGATTGAACAGGATGCCGATCTAGTAGGCTTACTCGTTAGGCCGGAAATTTACGAGGAGGATGAAGAAGCCCGCGCCGAAAAAGCAGGCGAAGCCGAGTTCATTATCGCGAAACAACGCAACGGTCCGGTCGGCGAAATTCCGCTGACGTTCCTGAAAGAATTCACGCGCTTCGAAGATCGAGCGCGCAACGTGACCGAGCCCGAAGAGGCGTTTTAGAGTAACGCACGCGTTTCCCGTGTTGGCGATGGCGTCTCGGCACCGCCGATTTTCTCTTCAAGTTGCGAAGATCGTTTCGGCGGGACACCAAACCAAGTCGCCGTGATGGCCGCTACCGAAGACTTTTAGCAGCATCTATAACGTGCTCGGCGTCGATGCCGCGTTCTTTCATCACTTCAGCGCCTGGCGCACTCAAGCCGAACTCATGCAGGCCGATTACTTTTCCATCGAGTCCAACGTACTCATACCAAATTTCCGGGACACCGGCCTCAATCGCGACGCGACGCCGGCATGATTTAGGCAGAACTTCTTCGCGATATTTTTCTGATTCGCGCCTAAATCGCTCGAAGCAGGGCATCGAAACGACGCGCACACCGTCTCCGAGGGCCTTCGCCGCCGCGAGCGCGTGTTGCAATTCGCTGCCGCACGACATGATGATGAGGTCGAGTTTCCCTTTTTCCTCTTTCGCAATGTAACCGCCGCGCGCGACTCCTTCCCGGCGCAATTTTACATCGACGTCGTTCAATATCGGGACGACCTGACGCGTGAGTGCGAGCAATGTTGGTGCATCAGTCCGCTGCATCGCGGCGGCAAATGCGCCCGCGGTTTCTTCCGGATCCGCCGGACGAATTACGTCGATGTTCGGCATGATCCGAACGGAGCTCACTGTTTCCACAGGTTCATGGGTCGGGCCGTCTTCACCTACGCCGATGGAGTCGTGCGTAAAAATGTAGATGTTCGGCAAACGCGCAAGCGCGCTGAGCCGGATCGACGCGCGACAATAGTCGGTGAAAACCAGGAACGTCGCTCCGGATGCGCGAAAAAGTCCGTGATACGAAATGCCGTTGAGGATCGCACACATGCCGTGCTCGCGAATGCCGAAGTGGATATTGCGGCCTTTGGGATTGTTGCGCGTGAAGTCCTCGCCGTCCTTGATGTAGTTCAATGTCGATCCGTGCAGGTCAGCGCTGCCGCTCATGAGCAACGGCACCGCTTGCGCGATCGGTTGCAACGCTTCACTGCCCGCTTTGCGCGTGGCCAGTTTCGCGTCTTTGGGAAACTCCGGAATCCTGGATAAGAGATCGGCGGGAACTTTTCGCTCGATTCCGTCATCGAGCATTTTTGCTTTGTCGGGATTTTTGTTGCGCCAGTCATCGTAAATTTCTTCCCAGCGATCGTAATTGGCGAGCAACTTCGTTTTGTGGCCGGCAAAATAGTCACGCACTTCTTGCGAGACGAAATAATGCTCGTCCGGCAATCCAAGAGCCTTGCGCGCAGCATCGACATATTTTGCGCCCGCTTCACCATGCGCCTTATGGGTGCCGGCGACTTCCGGGATGCCCTTACCGATCAGCGTGTGGGCGATGATGAACTGCGGCTTCCCGTTATCGCGCTCTTTGGCGATGTTCAGCGCATCGAGGAATTGCTGCATATCGTGCCCGTCGATTTCCTGGACATCGAATCCGTAAGCTTTAAATCGCGCGCCGGTGTCCTCGCTTTGCGTTTCCTTTGCCGCAGCATCAAGCGTGACTGAATTGGAATCGTAAATCAGGATCAAATTATCGAGGCCGAAATGGCCGGCGAAGGCGCTTGCTTCCGAGGCAACGCCCTCCTGCATGCAGCCATCGCCTGCCAGGCAAATGACGTGCTGATCGAAAATTCGATGCTCATCAGTGTTGAAATGCGCCGCAGCCATTTTCATCGCGACTGCGATCCCGGTGGCGTTGCCGACGCCTTGTCCAAGTGGTCCAGTCGTGCATTCCACACCGGGTGTTTCGCCAAATTCCGGATGTCCTGGCGTTTTCGAGTGCAGTTGCCGGAAGCGTTTGATCTCCGACATAGGCAAATCGTAACCGCTGAGATGCAGCCAGGCGTAGAGAAACATGCTGCCGTGGCCGGCCGAGAGAACGAAAAAATCGCGGCCAATCCATCGCGGTTTGTCCGGATTGTGTTTTAAGGCATACCCGTAAAGCACCGCCCCCATTTCGGCACAGCCCAGAGGAAGCCCGAGGTGGCCCGATTGCGAAGCCTGCACCGCGTCCATACATAAACCACGCGCCTGTGTGGCCGCGCGCGAAAGAATTTCGATATTCAAACTCATCCCGCGTTTATAATCATGGCGTGAACGGAAGGGAAATGATTTTGGCAAGCCTTGATCTTGCTTTCTTTTGCAAAGATCGTCAGGGGTGAGTTTGCGAACACAATCGAGGCGATGAATCAGCCATTACTCCTCCACGTCGTCGAGCGGCTCGAAAGTTTTCTGGGCAAGTTGCCAGCCACCATTCAAAAACCAATTCTCAGCGAACTGACACCTCTCAAGGAACTGTTTCTGCAGCAGCGGCCGCCGCGATTTCTTTTCATTGGCTCACACAAGACATCTCTCCAAGAAATTATGGGAGCACTCTTTGCCTCGGCCGACTTTGCTCAAATGCACGATGCTCTGACTGCACTTTATTGCTGGCAGGATGTGAATCTGGCTGAGAGAGGCGCCATCTCGATTCTCGATGCGCGCGGTGCGGACGAGTCGGCCGCGGCCCGAGTTCAAGAGGAGCTCAAACGTCAAAACGCCGACATTATTTTCTTCGTGGACGACGGCGAAGACGCACGCGGGCCACGAAAGCATGATCTTGATGATTTGGTCGCGTGTCTCGGTTGGAACGAGGCCGGGCCAGCCAAGACGAAAATCATCGCCCTTGGCGTCGGTTTGGAATCGAGAAAAGCGCGACTGGAAGAGGCACTCATTGAGAAGCCCGGGATACGCGATCGATTGATCCAAGTGATCGATTTTTCCACGGCTTCCGACTCATCGGCCAAGCAAAGCGCCAGAGCGCAGCAGTTGATGTCGATCCTGACGCGCGAATTGCCGAATCAGGCCCGGATCGAGATGATCCGAATATCGCGAGATCGAGAAGCGCAACACGATGTCGCTCAAGTATTGGTCAAATCGACAACCGCGATTTGCGCGGCGATCGGCGCGCAGCCGATTCCATTGGCCGACTTGCCGATTCTTACCACGCTCCAACTGGTGATGGTTTCCGGGATCATGTACATAAGCGGACGCGAACGGAGCTTGCGCGCCGCCACTGAGTTCATCGGAGCCCTAGGCGCAAATGTTGGCGCTGGGATGCTTCTGCGCGAAGGCACCCGCGCGGTGCTGAAATTTTTCCCGGGCTGGGGCAATGTCGTTTGTGGAATGGTGGCCGGGGCGGGAACCTATGCTATTGGCCGGGCGGCCACCGTTTTCTTTCTCGAGGGCGTTTCGCTAAAAGACGCGCGCCGAACTTACCTTGCGAATCGCAAAAAGCCAAAACTGCTGACCGCGCAAGAATCTGAAAAACCGGCAAAATCTAAAAAATCGCTCCCCGGACGGGGCAAACTTCGGCGCTCGGGAGGTCGTTGAATAACTTGTGAATAAGATCACTCCTGCGGCGTGTTTTGTTCACACGATTTTGTGAACAAGTTGGCGAGCTTCCCGCGGCGGTCGCAGGGATTGTCGATGTCAACATGAGGCTCTCCGAGATCAGCGCAACGCTTCGGGACATCCGCGTTTCGCCGGTCAGAAGTCTCGGCCAAACTTTTCTTCACGATCAAAACCTGGCGCGCTGGATCGTCAAGCAAGCCGATCTGACGGACGAAGATTACGTAATCGAAATCGGGCCGGGACTTGGAGCGCTCACCGAGTCTGCGCTCGCGAAAGGCACACGCGTTCTCGCCATCGAGAAGGATGGGCGCCTGACTAAATTTTTGCGCGAAAAATTCCGGGATCGACAATTGGAAGTTCTGCATGACGACGCGCTGCGCTTCGATGAGCGCGTGCTTTTTGCGCAGCGGCGAGTGAAATTGCTAGGCAATCTGCCTTACTACATTTCGAGTCAACTACTAATGAAGTTCGTGACTTATCCAAGTCCCATATCACTGTGGTTGTTTATGTTACAGAAGGAGATGGCACAGCGACTTTCGGCCGCTCCGTCAACGAGTAACTACGGCGCGCTCACTTTGCTGGTGCAGCTGCATCATCGCGTAAAATATCTTCGCACCATCAGCGCGAGCGTCTTTCTTCCGCGACCCGAGGTCGATTCAGCCCTCGTCCGGATCACGCCGCGTGATCCGGTAGAACTTCCAGCGTGTGATGATGAATTATTCACCGCGCTGGTGCGGCGCGGGTTTTCCCAGAGACGAAAACAATTGGGGAAATTGCTTCGCCCAGATGTAGCCGACTGGGAAAAAACGGCTGAAGCGCTCGGCTTGGATCGGAAAGCACGTGCGGAAACCCTCTCCCTGCGACAGTGGATCGCGCTGACCAATCATGTGCGCCTGTTGGAGCCTCCGGAGCGGCGCGCGAATGACGCGGAGCGCTTTCCCGTCGTGGACAAGAACGATCGGGTTTTACGCGAAGCTTCCCGTGCCAAAGTGCATGGGGATAACTTACGCCACCGCGCCGTTCACATCCTGATTTTCAACGACGCCAGCGAAGTCTATTTGCAAAAACGTTCACGCTGGAAAGATCGACATCCTCTTCTGTGGGACTCGAGCGCCGCCGGTCACGTTAGCGCCGGAGAAGGATATGACGAGGCGGCGCAACGCGAGTTGCAAGAAGAGCTCGGAATCAACGTTCCACTTGAAAAAGTCCTCAAGCTCGCCGCCTCGGCACGGACCGGGCAGGAGTTCATCTGCCTTTATCGCGGGCTACTTCGGGGCGATCCCAAACCCAACCGAAGCGAGATCGAGGCCGGTGTTTTTTGCGGTCCCGCTATCGTCGATGGCTGGATCGCAGCGCGACCGGAGGATTTCGCGCCAGGTTTTGTAGAATGCTGGGGAGCGTACCGCAGGAAAAAAAGCGCTTAGCGTCCGCTCTATCTCGAAGATTTTCGCCGACCGCGGCGCGTTATCGATCTCAAGCCGCCAACTCTCCGTTTGGCCAAACCGCGCGTGGCCGTGCGCTTGAACTTCCGCGCCGCGCGCCGCGCCGCTTCTTTTCCGCCGTAAATGGTGTCGCTAAACATTTTCGTTAACACTTCGGCTCCGCGGAGAAAATGGACCTGAAAACCGTGCGTCTGTTTTTTCGCACGCGTCTTCGTGTCAATGCGCCGGATGTTTGGTTCTGAATCAGGATTGGCTCGTTTGCGCATGAAACCTCCCCTAACCAGTAACCGAAACGTTGCCAGAATCAACGAGGCAGTTTCCTTGCGCGCCTTGAAGGACGATTAAATCAACGACTCGCAACTCATGATGATCCGGTGAACCCGCTCGACGAGCGTTTTAGCAGGCGACGCAGTTAGGTGGATCGAGCAGTCCCTTGCTCGATGCTAATTAGGCGGCAAAGCCGCATATTCTGGCATCGCCCGACGGAGCGGCCGATCCACCTCGGCACAGAGCGAGCGAAGCTCAACGCGGCGTCGCTTTCCCGGGTGAGGGCAGATTCCAAGCTTGCCATTTCTTGTCATATTCTGCGGCGGGCAAGAGCGCGTAACAAGGGTGCCTCGGCGCCCGCAGCCAAGCCACGATTCTTACGAGGTCTGGCTCCGCCATGGTTGTGCAACCCGTCGTTGGGCGATTCACTCCGCGGCGAATATGAAAAAAAATAGCGCTGCCTGCGCCTGGGACTGGCGGGTCGGAATTGTGCCGGATTTCGATGAGCCAGCGATACGCGAAATCGCCCGAGCGCATTTTCTCGTGCGTGTAATTGTCCGGCGGATTGTTGGGATCGATGACGATGTGCCGGTTGTAATTTGGTGAGCGTGGATCGTCGCTCCAAACATCCGCTTCGGTCACCCGATGATACGGATAATCGGCTCCGGTTGGTAAATTCGAATTGTAACCAAAAACTTCGCCGATCTGGAAAACACCAGCCGGCGCGCGACCGTCGCGCTCTTTCTTGCGAAGGCCGGACTCATTCTGACCGGCCAGACCTGTTCCCCAGGCCACGCCATTTTTGCCCAACAGGACTGGAAATGAGGGCGTCACCGCGGCCCAACTGCCGCCCGTCGGTCGCTCGAACAATTGGAGTTTTCCGCGCATTGAATTCCAATCTGGAGCGATGCCGACAATGAGCTGCGTGCAATCATTCGGCACACCATCGGCATGTGCATTGCTTGTCAGCAGGAGCAGCGAATAGAGAAGCGAGCGGCGCAAAATCGACATAAACGTTTCCAAACTTAGACGCGCATTCTATTGATTCTGTCCAACCCGTTTTGTCGTGAAAAAATATCTCGCCATTTTGCTAATCATCGCCGGCGTGTTTGCCAGCTACGCCCCTGCGCTGCGAGATGGTTTTGTCTGGGACGATACAGCTTTAATTCTGCGCGACCCTCTCATTCGGAGTTGGCGCTTGATTCCGGAAGGGTTCAATCACTTTCTATTTGTCGACGCGACCGCGTCGGATTTTTACCGGCCGCTTCAGCGCCTCACTTACACGCTCGATTACGCTGCCTTCGCGTTTCGACCGGGAGCTTACCACGCAGCCAGCATTCTGTGGCACGCCGCAGCGGCGATCGCACTATTCGTTTTTGCAGAGGAACTCTTGCTCGCATTCGGAATTGAACGACAAAAGCGTCTCTGGATCGCATTTCTCGCCGTGCTGGTATGGGCAATTCATCCGGTCGAGAGCGCGGCCGTGGCTTATGTTTCCGGTCGGGCCGACCCGCTGGCTGCGATCTTTGGTTTTTTCGGTCTGTATTTGCTCCTTCTTAGTCTGCGCGCAATCGGCAGGCCCAGATTATTCTTTCTCATCGGTGCTGGCGTTGCCCTTCTCCTCAGCGCGCTGAGCAAAGAAGCCGGATTAATTTTCCCAGCAATCGGGATCGCGTTTTTTGTTCTCAAGAAAGACTGGATCGACATGTGGAAAGCGGTCGGGGTCGCTGCATTCGTCTGCGCGATTTATTTTAGTTTGCGCTCGGCCGCCGAACATATTCCCCCGCCCGCCTTGAGCGCGCCGGCGCCTTTGCTCGTTAGGCCAATCATCGTCGCGCGTGCAGTCGCCGAGTATGGCGGGCTGATTTTGTTGCCGCTCCATCTGCACATGGATCGGGACGTGGAAACTCATCCGAGCGGCTTCACCCAGGCGAGTTTAAGCGGCGCGGCGTGGCGGGAGCTTCAGACCCTGCTTGGAATCCTGCTCATTGCCGCCGTCATCTTCTGGATGGCGCGCGCACGCAAGCGCAATCCGGCGGCGTTCCCGTGCTTACTGTTTGCCGTAATAAGTTATCTGCCGATTAGTGGAATCGTCGCCTTAAATGCGTCGGTTGCCGAGCATTGGATTTATTTGCCAAGCGCATTTTTCTTTTTGGCAGTGTCTATCGAAATCGGCACATTGGAACCGACGCAGTGGCGGCAGAGATCGACAATCACATTGGGCGCGTTGCTGTTATTTATCGTATGGCTTGCGTTTCTCGGCGCGCGCACATTCATCCGCGCCTTCGATTGGAAAGATCAGCGGACATTTCTTGAGCGAAACATCGCCGGCGGTGGCGACTCGGCACGCATGCTGATCAACCTGGCTGACTTGGAATTGAGCGAGGGAAAACTAGAAGACGCAGCTGTGCAGTTGCACGCCGCTTTGCAAAAAAACCCGGAACAACCATTGGCGGTGATCAACCTCGCAGCGGTGGCGCTGAAACAGAACGATTTCAAGGTTGCGCGCGAACAACTCCAACGCGCAACAAACATGCCGCTAGTGGAAGCGCAGGCCCACGAACTTCTCGCCGTTCTTGAAAACAAGGAGAATGGCCGCGTCGACTTGTTGCGTCTGCGGCTCGCGGCGCGGACCGGCCCGCCGAATTGGTCAATCGAGAAACGCTACGTCAAAGTGCTGGACGAAAGTGGCGCGACCGTGCAGGCGATTACCGAACTGCAAGCCTGTCTGCGCACTCAATGGTACCGGGCCGAAAGCTGGCAATTGCTCAGCCAGTTATTTGCAAAAGCTGGAAGAGACAGGGAGGCTGCCGAAGCGCTCGCTCGAGCCAACGCTTACGACGTGCATCTCGACGCGCATTGAACAGGCAACGTCATTATAGTTAACGGATCGACATCTCCGCTTTCGGAGTCGCCGCTTCCACCGCGGCTGTGTCCGCGGGCAAGTACTTCACGCCCAGGAGCCAGGCGATGGCAGCAACCAACATTATGACCGACACAAAGAGAAAGGCGACATTCATATTGGTATGCCCGGCAATGAAGCCAATTGTGGGAAAGGCCGCCGCGTCGCCCAGCGCATGAATGACTAAGATGTTCAGCGCGAACGCAGTGGCCCGAACCTTTGGCCGGGCGACGTTGGCCAGAGCGGTATTCGATGGCCCCGTGTTAAGGAATATGAAAAATACGGCCGCGAACATGAAGAACCAAGCTGCGGGAAAAGGTGTAAATAACATCGTTACGAACAGAGGGAATGCGACGATCATCCCAAGTCCTGAGATCAAGAAATAAGATCCAGCGTACCGCTTGCGCAGCCGGTCCCCCAGCCAACCGCCAAGCAGCGTGGATACAAGTCCGGCCACGACAATGATTACGCCAAAGAATTTCGTCGCTGAGGGCGGTTGGCCTCGAAATTTGAGATATGCCGCCACCCAAAATCCAATCCCGCCGATGGCGAATGTCATCGCCGTCTGTGCCGCGCAATTTAAAACGTAAGAAGGGGTGCGGAACAGGGCGACGTAGTCATCCAGGCCTGCGCGTTGCCGCTCCGGCCGCGTAATCCCGTGTGCGCGCGGATCGCGTTGAAAGAAACAGAGAAGTCCCAGCAACAAACCGGGCGGAGCGATAAGATAAAAGGCCCAGCGCCACCCTAGGTGCTCATTGATTAAGCCCCCAAAAACGTAACCGAGGGCGCTACCCACAGGAATGGCCGCACAAAACACGGCGAGCACACGGCCACGGGTGGCCAGCGGAAAAAGATCGGCCAGGACCGTCGGCGCCGCAGGGCCGTAGCCGCCTTCGCCAATCCCCACGAAGACGCGCGTGAGCAAAAGTGCAAAAAATGTCCCAGCTAAACCGGAGGCGCCGCTCGCCACGCTCCACAGGATGACCGCCGATCCGATGATAATCCACCTGGAGAAACGGTCCGCGAGCCAGCCCAAGGCCGGCGCAGTCAGCATGTACGTGATCAGAAAGGCGGTGCCAAGGGCGCCTGTTTTTGCCATCGCATTTACATCGTTGGCGGCGAACAATGTCGCACGAATGTCTGGCTCGACTGCGGCCAGCACTTGCCGGTCGATGTAATTGAAAAGATTGATGCCCAAAAGAAGCCAGAGCGCCGTGTACGCCCCGCTCAATGCTTTCCCGCGTTGTTGCATCGACAATTGCCGATTGCAGATAAATGGCCGCGCACTGATTGTAAATCATAAATAATGGCCTCCATGTCCGCGGGTGAACGCGCCCTGCACGTCCTAGCCGACCCGTTTATCCGCTGCTTTTATCGCGTCACTGCCCTCGGTCTGGAGCACCTGCCGGCTGGCGGATTTCTGCTTCTGCCAAACCACATCACCTGGGTCGATGCGATCGTTCTGCAAGTCGTTTGTCCACGACCGATTCGTTATATCATCGACCAGGAATTTTATCACAAGCCGCTCCTCAAACCGTTTCTGCGTCTGGTGGGTTGCATCCCGATTGATACGCGGCGTTCGCGTTCCGCCATCCGCAGTGCCACGGAGAAAATTGCCGAGGGCGAAGTTGTTTGCCTTTTCCCCGAAGGTCAGCTCGAACGCGCCGGTACGCTGCTACGTTTGCGGCGCGGTTACGAACTAATTGCGCATCATGCGAACGCGAAGGTCGTCCCGGTCTGGCTCGACCAACTTTGGGGCTCGATCTTCTCCTTCCAAGGCGGACGCTTCTTCACGAAATTGCCGAAGCGAATCCCCTATCGCGTCACGGTTGCTTTCGGCAAACCCCTTCCCGCGGCCGCCGCGGACATCGCCAGGATCCGCGAAGAATTGCTCAAGCTGGGCGAGTCTTGTTTCAGACGGAGGCCATCATTGGATCGACCTCTTGCCGAAGAATGCGTCCGCGGATTGAAGAGAAGGCCTTTCGCGACCGCCGTTGTCGACGGACTCGATCACAGTCTTTTAAGCCGGTCGAAATTGCTTGGCGCCGCCGCGGCCTTGAGCCGTCTTTTTCGTAAAGAGTTTCCCGATGAGCGAATCGCCGTCGTCTTGCCGGCAAGCAAAGGATCGGTGGTGGCGAATTTGGCCGTGACGCTGGCAGGAAAAGTTCCTGTCGATCTTAACTTCACGGCCGGCCGCGCCGCGAATGAGTCTTGCCGCCGGCGCGCCAACCTGGCCGTTGCCATTTCGGCGACGCCGTTCATGGCGCGCGTCAAAGATTTTCCGTGGCCCGAGCGCGTCCTCAAGCTGGACGAGATTATGCCACAGATAAAAACACAGATTTTTGTGTGGTGGATGATGTCGATCTTAGCTCCGGCGGGATTATTGTTACGGCTTTTGCAAATTCCAAAAAGAGGCGGTCACGCAGAAGCAACCCTGCTCTTCACAAGCGGAAGTACGGGCGAACCAAAAGGGGTCGTGCTCAGCCATCGCAATATCGTCGGCAATGTCTCCCAATTCCGAGAACTTCTCGACGCGAAGAAAGACGACGCCATTCTCGCGTCGCTCCCGTTCTTTCACAGCTTCGGATCGACCGTGACTCTTTGGTATCCACTCATCGAAGGGGTGCGCATCGTCACTTATCCGAATCCGGTGGAAGCTGCGAAGAACGCGGCGTTGATCGAGCGCTATAAACTGACACTGCTGCTGGCAACACCGACGTTTTTGCGCGGCTATCTGCGCAAAGTCGAGCCGCGCCAGCTCCGCAGTTTACGGCTCGTCATCACCGGCGCGGAGAAACTTCCTCTCGACCTCGCCAAAGCGTTCGAGGAGCGATTTAAGCAAAGAGTTTTTGAAGGCTACGGACTCACCGAAACCGCGCCGGTCGTGAGCGTGAATTTGCCCAAGCCGCAACCAACAAAGCCCGGCGAACAAGTTCAACCCTCGGCCCGCCTCGGCTCAGTCGGCAAAATGGCGCCCGGAATTGCGGCCGAAATCCGCGAACCGGAAACCGATCGCAAACTTTCGTTGCACGAGACGGGAATGCTTTGGCTGCGCGGTCCAAATATTTTCGAAGGCTATCTCCACGATCCGGAAAGAACGGCGGGCGTTTTGCGCGACGGCTGGTTCAAGACCGGCGACATCGGCCGATTCGATGAAGACGGATTTCTTTACATCGAAGGACGGCTTTCGCGCTTCTCAAAAATCGGCGGCGAAATGGTACCGCACGAATCAATCGAGCAAAAAATTGTCGATCTACTCGGCCTGTCCGGAAAGGACGAGCGCGCCATCGCGATCATGGGAGTGCAGGACGAAGCCAAAGGTGAAGCTGTAGTGTTACTCAGCGCAGTCGATGTCGATCTAGCGCAATTGCGCGACAAACTTCGCGATGCCGGCGTTCCAAATTTGTGGATTCCAAAGCGCGTCCAGCGGGTCGAATCCATCCCCGTCCTCGCCTCCGGCAAACTTGACCTCAAAAAATGCAAGGAGCTCGCGAATGAAAATCGACAATAGTCCAGCTCAGGTGGATCGAGCAGTCCCTTGCTCGATGTTAAGAATGGCGCGAAGCCGCACTCTTTTAGCATTGCCCGACGGAGCGGCCGATCTACCAATCGCCATGGGCTATTTTAGTTAAGTGCGCACATTGTTTCACTCCTTTGCCAACCGCGCTGCGGCGGTTTTGATGAAAGTACTGTTTGGTTACTCGACACGCATTCGCGTGATCGGGCGTAAAAATGCAAATCGCGCTGGCGGCCTTCTGCTGGCGGCAAATCACATCAGCCATTTCGATCCGCTTATTATTTCCTCGCTGGTACGCCGTAAAATCGATTGGATGGCGATGGCAGAATTTTTTTCGAATCCGTTGCTCGGGTCGTTCTTGCGAGCGGTCGATGCGTTCCCAGCGGATCGAGATCGCGCCAACCGCAAGACGATCCGCACCGCGATCGAGCGGTTGAACGAGGGACGCATGGTAGGTGTTTTTCCCGAGGGCGGCATTCGGGACGGGGCGCGCTCGCTGCTCGAAGGCGCGCCGCTTCGGCCGGGCGCATCAACCCTCGCGCACATGGCCGGCGTTGCGATTCTGCCGTGCGTGATCGTCGGCACTGATCGTCTCTACGCGAAGAAAAGCTGGCTACCGCTGCGGCGGACGCCGATCTGGGTTGCTTTCGGCGATCCGATCCCGCCTTTTCCAGATTTGGAAAAATTGGCCGCCCGCGAGCGCATCGAGCGAGAGCTCGGCGCGGCGTTCAAAAATCTCTATGCGGAGTTGCGCCAAAGATTTTCACTTACGCCAGACGATCTGCCGCACCCGCCGCGAGAACGAATGACTGGTAGGGTCGGCGCGCTGCGCCGACCCCCGAAAGCTTTCGGGGCAGCGCGGCATCCCTACCATTATCGCGCTCTGCCATTTTCGCGCGCCGCAGCGGCCAGCGTCGATTTGCTCGTGTGCGCGTCGATGAATTTCGTTCAGTCGCGGCATCGACTGCATGCGCGCAGCCGCGATGAGATGGAGCGCTATGTCGCGGACTGCGAGAAGCTGACGGCACATGATTTTTACGCCGCGCCGCACGATGGCGAAATCGCGGGCGCAATTGGCGATGCTTACGGTGCAAGAGCGACCTGGCGCAGCCCGGTCGAGTCGAAATTTCCCGCGAACAACATCGCACGCGCAGATTTTTTTCAATGCGCGCGCCGCTGGAGCGCGCCGACGGTGCTCATGCTGCACGCGCTCATGTCCGCGAGTCATGTCGGCTATCGCCGCTGGGCCGCGCACTTCAACGAACTCGGCTGGAACGCTTGTTTCGTGCACCTCCCCTATCACTATTCGCGCATGCCGCGCGGTTACTGGAACGGCGAACTCGCGATTACGGCCGATCTCATTCGTAACGCCGAGGGCCTGCGCCAGGGCGTGATCGAGGTGCGGCAATTGATGGCGGCATTGCGCGAGCGCGGTTGTGGCGAGTTTGGCATACTCGGCACGAGTTATGGCGGATGGATCGGCGCACTCCTCGCGATAGTCGAGCGCGATTTCCGTTTCGTCGCGTTGATGGCGCCGATCGTAAACGTCGAGCACGCAATCTGGGAAAGTCCAGCCTCAGCCTTTATGCGGCGGGAGTTGCGCCGAGCGAAAATCGAGCCGTCGCTTGTGGGGCGGCATTTTCATCTCAGTTCACCGATGCACAACGAGCCGCTGTGCAGCGCGGAGCGAGTGTTGTTTGTGGCGGGCGACTTCGATTTAATCGCGCGTCCGGCAGACATCGAGAAGATTCAGCAGAAATGGCGCGGCTCAGAATTGCTCCACGTGCGACAGGGCCACTTTGGCTACCGCATGCTGCGCGAGACCATCGCCCGCTTGAAACAGCGCGGGCTTTAGAAAGGTGGATCGAGCAGTCGTCGCCGCGCCGACCTCGATGTCAAGGTTTGGTGGCGAAGCCGCATTTGTTTAGCATCGCCCGACGGAACGGACGATCCACCACTCATCAAGATCCCTTGATCCCAAGAAATTCTAAACTTGGCGCCAGGCCAATGAATGCCGCCTTCGCGAAAACATTGTGCCCCTCGACAGATGGGTGCCAGCCATCTATGGCGTGAACCACTTCGACACGACTGAGATCGGTTTTTGCTAACGCGTCAGAATATCGCACTTGCACATTCGGGACGTGCTCGATCTCGCGCTCCTTTTGCCTAACCATCGCGTGTAGTTCCTCATTTATCATGCGGACTAGGCGAATCAGATTGCACCGATAGGCCGGTCGCATGGAAATGAAATATTTACAATCGGTTCCCAGATAAGGATACAGTTTTGGATTGTTCGCTCGCAGCCTTTCGGCGATTGCGCGGGCTTTAAAAAATGATTCGAAATCGACGAGCCCGTAAACCACGATCGCCGTTCGATGCCGCTCAATTCGGGCCCGCGCAATGAGCCGCCGTAATTGCCGAGTGTAGTCTTCTCGGAAGTGTTTGCTGAGCCGCGGCAATCGTTCTTCCGGGTGCTCAAGCTCATCCGGAGGGCATCGCCACGCCCAATCCACATTGTTGTGACCGATCCAAATCAGAATCAGATCGGGAAATCGATCGCGCGACAGCAAT
>JBAQJG010000449.1:0-7090 GCA_049300145.1 Chthoniobacterales bacterium
CTGAAATGATTTGAGCTTCTTGGTCTGCTTCTTTGAAGAGTTGCGCAAGAACTGCTCATATTGCTGGCTGATCAACTTACTCAACTTTTCTACCTGCCGGCACAATCGCGGAAGCATTTTCATGTAACGCTCACGGCTCTCGATTTTTTTGTCGAGGATGACGCGATCGAACCGTTCCCGGCCCTCGGTCAGTTTCTCGGCGAGATCGAGATGAGCGCGCGCGATAAAACCGAATCGATTGATGTGCTTCTGCACCATGTTTTCGGCTTCTTCGATCCGTTTGGATATTTCGACTTCCTGTTCACGGGTCAGCAGCGGGACCTGTCCCATCTGCTTGAGATACATGCGCACGGGATCATCGAGAATATCGAGCTTCGCTTCGCGCTTCTCCTCCTCTTCTTCTTCCTCCTCCTCAACGTCCTTTTTCCCGTCTTTGTAACGGTCGACCTCGGATGCTTCGATGATGTCGATCTCCATCCGGCGCAGTCGCGTTAGGATGGCGTCGAGTTCATCGGCGTCGGTAATACCTTTCGGCAAAGCGTCGTTCAGGTCGTCGAAGGTGAGATAACCTTGTTCTTTCGCGAGCTTGATTAGCTCCCGAATGCGGCTCTGAATTTCAGTGGCAGCACGTGAAGGCGTTGCCATCTCGCTCCGCGGTCTTCCCGGCTTTTGACCGTCGCGCCGCCGCGCTTTGACCAGAGCGCTAATGCGCCCGGGTTTGAACGCAATGATCTTCCCCTGCTTCTTCAATTTTCGCCAGAGTGTCGAAGCTGTGACCTGAGAACGACGGCGAAGGCGTTTTGGCCTGGGTCGCTTTAGCGGCGACTCTCGGGCCCCTGTCTTTCGTGTCGAATGCCTGGCCAAGATTGCGCGGTTAAGATTTGACTGAGACGCTCGATGTCTGCCGCTTCGATCGACATTTAAATGTCGATCGCCGGGACAGGCGAAAGCTTGGGAAGTTCGCGGAGCTGTTCTCGCAGGTCAAGGATTTGTTTCTGTAAGTTAACCTCGTCTCCAGTGGATAAATTCGGCTGACCTAACCGAGTTTCTACCGCTTTGAGCTCGCGACGTACGATATCGGCCCGAAGGCTGTCCCACCATTGCCGGCCGAAGTCTCGCTCATTAGCTGGGCCACGTTTCTCAACCAAACAATGTGAAAAAAACGGACGTGCCGCAGGATCAGCTGAATTCAAAAGATGTTCAACCGATTGAGGGTTCGAAGGATCAAAATGCGTTTCCAAAATTTGCCCCAGTAATTGTCCAAACTCTGTCTGATCGATTACTGGGCGCCAATCCTGAGACAATAGGAAATTTCGGAAGTCGGAATCTCGCAGTGTTAAACGACACAATTGTTCGATCACTTGAGGAACTTGAAGGAATACTCCACTGGCTATCGGCCTCTGAATAGTTCGCGTGGGAATCGGCGGTAATAATTTTTGCAGCTCCTCCTTCGAAAGATTCAATCGCGCCGCGGCCTTATCGACTATTTTCCCTCGAAGAAGCGAATCAGGAACGCGCGCGATCGTTTCCGCGAGTCGACGCCCGATTCGAACCCTCTCAATATATGATTCCGGAGCAGTCGCGACCGCCTCGCGCTCGATCAGGTAGTCAAAGAAATCACGTGCATTTCCTAGGAGTTTCTCGAATTGTGCTTTTCCCTTCGTGCGAATCATCGAGTCAGGGTCTTCACCTGGCGGCATCTCGATTACGCGTACGGTCAAATCCGCTTCCAAAAGCGCCTCGAGCGACCGTTCCGCTGCTTTCTTTCCAGCTGCATCGGCATCGAAGCAAAGAACCACTTCGTTCACGAAACGTTTTAGAAGCCGCGCCTGGCTCTCCGTAAACGCCGTCCCCTGCGGAGCGACTACGTTCTTAATGCCAGATTCGAACAAACTGATCAAGTCGATCTGGCCTTCGCACACAATCGCGCACTTGGCCTCAATCAGCGCGCGCTTGGTTTTGTGCAATCCAAAAAGAACCTTGCCTTTTCGAAAGAGCGGCGTCTCCGGCGAGTTCAAATATTTTGCGCCTTCCTTATCGTTCTGGAGCAGCCGGCCACTGAATGCGATGACTTCGCCCACGTCGTTGCGAATCGGGAACATGAGGCGACCGCGAAAACGGTCATAGGCGCTTTTCTGTTCCGACGATTGCTCTGGCTCAGCGTCGTCTTTCGTTTTCACCAGACCGCTGGCGAGCAATTCGTTTTCTCGATAACCGCGGCCCTTCGCCCAATTCCCAAATGCGTTCCATTCATCCGGTGCGTATCCCAGTTGCCAATTTTTTGCAATTTCCACTGGAAGGCCCCGCTTCTTCAAATACTCTCGCGCCGGCGCGGCGAATTGTTTCTTTAAAAGATTCTCCTGGAACCATTCCGCCGCCTCCGCATGCAGGCGAAGCAGATTGCGCCGCGCTTCACGTTGTCGATCTTCGTCTGCGCTCGCGCCGCGCTCTTCCACGACCGAGATACCGACGCGCGCCGCCAGTTTGCGAACGGCCGCTGGAAAATCGATGTGCTCGTATTCCATGACGAAGCGGAAGACGCTTCCGCCGACGCCGCACCCGAAACAATGAAACGTCTGGCGCTGCGGACTGACCGTAAACGAAGGTGTCTTCTCCTGATGAAACGGGCAAAGCGTCTTGAAGTTTGTACCGGCGCGTTTTAGTGGAAAATAGGCGCCGATCACCTCGACGATGTCGTTGGCGGCGGCGATTTGCTCGATGGTCTCTGCTGGGATGGACGGCATGCGTCGAATTTCTCTCGTTTGGTTGCGCGAGTAATGTCAAACTAAACCAGCGCGACCAGCGATCCAAACCATGAGAAATCGATTGTCGATCTTAGCTACGTTTTTTCTGCTCACCGCACCGGTGCCGGTCAATGCACGCGACGTCATTCACAAAGGCGACGTCGTGGTTGTCCCGCTGCGCGGGGAAGTTTCTCCCTCTCTCTTTATGTTCCTGCGTCGCACCGAGAAGGCAGCGGAGAACAACGGCGCCGCGGCGATTATTTTTGAAATGAATACTTATGGTGGCCGGCTCGACACGGCAGAAGAGATTACGAGCGTGCTCAATCACGCCACCATTCCCACCTACACGTTTATCAATTCAAACGCCGGTTCGGCCGGCTCGCTCATCGCGCTCGCCACCCAACACATTTACATGGCGCCAGTGAGCGCGATCGGCGCGGCCGCCCCCGTGTTGCCAACGGGCGAAGATCTTCCGGCCACTGAACGCGAGAAAACAATCTCGTATTGGTCGGCCCTCATTCGCAGCACTGCCATTCGGAACAAACATAATCCCGATATCGGCGAGGCGTTCATGAACAAGGATAAGGAAGTGAAGATTGGCGATCGCGTGATCCATCCGAAAGGCACACCGCTCACGCTTAACGCGCAGGAGGCGACCGAGCAGATCAACGGCAAGCCGGTACTCGCTGACGGCATCGCCGATTCGATTGTCGATCTAACGCAAAAAGCCGGGCTCAAAGGCAGCATCGTCTCACTCGACCCGAGCGGCTTCGAGCAACTCGCCTTTTGGATCACTGCGCTCGCGCCGTTGCTGCTCCTGGGTGGAATCATCGGCGCCTATCTCGAATTCAAAATTCCCGGGGCGAGTTTGCCCGGAATTATCTCGGCGGTTTGTTTTGGGCTTTTTTTCCTCGGTCACTACCTGGCTGGCCTGGCTGGCTGGGAGGTTGTCGCCCTCTTTGTTCTGGGGATCGTGCTCGTGTTGATCGAGATTCTCTTTTTCGCGCACTCCACCATCGTTTTCGGTGTAGTCGGGGTTTTTCTTATCCTGGCCTCGTTGCTCTGGGCAATGATCGATCGTTATCCAGGTCAAACTTTCTTCCCGACGGGACGCATGCTCGCCATTCCATTGCTTAATCTTTTCATCGCGATAGCCGCTTCCGTTGTTGCGATCACGTTTCTCGCCCGGTTCCTACCGCGAACGAGTTTGTATCGCCGATTTGCTCTTATGACATCGAATCCGCCGGGCCCATCGCTGGCCGGCATGCCGCGCGAATTTGCGACTCCGCTCGCGCTCATGCCCGGAATGCAGGGAACCGCGCTCACGATTTTGCGACCAAGCGGAAAAGCCCGCTTCGCCGATCATGTTGTCGATGTTGTCACCGAAGGCGAATTCATCGCGCCACAAACACCGATCACGGTGATCCAAACTGATGGAATGCGGGTGGTAGTAAAGAGCAGTTCGTGAATGATCGCTTCGTTCCGAATGAAGCTGGCTGATTACTTTGCTGCGCCGCTCCGTCAAATCGGGGCAACCTACACGGCTGTGCGCTGGCGCACGATTAATCAGGTAACGCCCTTTGGCTTGCTGCAGTTGCCGGTACGGGTGGTGCAATCTCGAGCTAACAGGCGTTATCTCACTTTGAGCAAAGCGTTGTTTTGGCCCAAAGCGACGCGGCTGCTTTCCCCGGTGATGGAGAGACGCGCTTTGGAAGCGGTGAGCATCAGCGAGCCATAATATTTAGTCAGTGATTCCACTCTCGCTGTCGCATTCATAACGTCACCGACCGGGCCGCCACACGGCGAAGCGAATTCCATCGATCTCGACCTGCTGCACTTCATCCTTGGGCAGAACGGCCAGAATCTCCGGTGTCGAAGGCGCGCCCATCCAGAGGATACCGCCAAGGCGCTCACTGTCGTCCAAGGCATCCTTCCATTCATCGGCCGTGCCGACGTTACGGAGGATGGTTCGCTGCGCATAATAAGAGAGCGTGCTGTAATACGGATCGAAGTTACACAGAATGGTCGTTTCCGCGGGGAAGGCTGTCTGCAGATACCGTCCCATATCTGGAGTCAGCCTGGCCGGTTCAGACACTTGTCCATCCAACATGGTGAGTTGGGAGCGTTGCGCCTCCGCCTGCATGAATCCCATCGCGCTCAGCAAGACGAACAGGATGACTATAGCGAGCACGCCGACAGGCTGAAAGAATTTTACCGTACTACGATCCATCCATTCCATCAGACCTTCCAATCCAAGGCCGCTCTGAATAGAAATGGCCCCGATCAAAGAGAAACTCGCCCAGTCATGAATATACGACCAGTTGCGCAGCAGCAGCATGTAAGGAATTCCCGCCGCCGCCATTTGCAGGACGGCCCATCCGAGCCAGCGCCAGTCCGACGATTTCCGATTGCGCACGAGGAAAATCGTTCCCAGTAAAACAAATCCCCACGTCCAGGAAAGGTAATCTTGACCGAGACTCTGAAGGATTCGGCGCACCCATTTACCAAACGTTAAATGCAACTCCGCGGCCGGATCGATCTGCGATGACCCGGCCGCGACCCCATTACCCAACCGCATCGTGACCGCGGTCCATAAATCGCGCCACGACCCCGGATTCACGTGGCGAATCTGCAGCAGGAACAAAGTTCCCGAAGCGGCCGCGGTCGCGAGCAGCGCAATCCCAAAAAATCGCGCGCTCCGTTCCTTTCTCAAGAGAAGCCAAATGCTAATGCTGAGGACGAACAAGTAGCCCGGCCAATCCGTCCACATCGCGCCACCGCAACAAAAGCCCGCGAGCAAGATCCACACGTTCGTCCCGCGGACGTGCCAGTAACGCAGGCAAACCAGGGCCGCGAGCATCAATGTCAGGATGGGCGGCTCGAAGTCGACCATATCTCCGTAGTGCAATTCCATTGGGAGCGTCACAAAAAAGGCAGTGGCCAGGGCGGCGGCCCGTCTTCCCATGGCATCGCGCACCAGCAGCCAGAGAAACAGCGCGCTGGCGACCGAACAAAGGATGGGCACAAGTTTCACGCTCCACTCTCTCTCGCCGAATATCGCCACCGCCGCGGTCACCATCAGCGGCATCAGCACGGGATGATGCACGTAATAAGCGTCCCGCGGAATCGGCAGCGGCCCGAAATAGAGCGTGACCGGAACGCCGCCTGTCACGCACAGACCGGCACGAAGATTGTTGTGCGCCGCCTGAGAATAAAGTGCACCATAATAGTCGTCCTCTTCCACCCATGGGAGATTGATCGTGGGCAGGAGAGACGCGAGGAGAAATCCGAGTGCGACCAGAAACAAAGCAACCCATACTCTGCCATTCGGACCGTAAAACGTTTCACTCATGCGAGAGGACGCGACCCTAACAGGATTCGAAACCGCTTCCAACATGCCTCCGATGTTGCCCCGACCAAATCGCGAGTGGGCATGGCGGTCAGTAGCTCGAATTTCCGCGAAGACGTGAACGCGAATGGCCTGATCAACTCGGTGGATGTCGCACTGGTCAAAGCCAACGTGGGCACTGCGATGCCTCCTTAACGGAGAAGCGCTGCGTCCGCATCGTTTCCCGAACAATCTCGCCCCGCGCGAAGAAGAAGAACGGATCGAGCTCCCGCTCGAGTAAATTTGTAGCCGCCTCACTTTGTCGAGGCGTACGGTGGATCGAGCAGTCCCTTGTCCGCCAACGGACGGACTCGTCCCGTGGCGAGCTCGATGCCGAGAGTTAGGCGGCAGAGCCACGATTATCTAACATCGCCCGGCGGAACGGTCGATCCACCTACACAATCGCGCTGCCGCGGCTTGAGCCCGCGCCGGCCGTGCACCCGAAGCAATGGGCAAGAGAAACAGGGTCGTATCTAAAGGGCGTGTTGCTCAAATATCTTTCTGCAAAACGAGCGAAAGAGGGCGTCATAGATTGCCCTATAGCGAGCTTTTATTCTTTGGGAAGATGATCTGAACCCCTCAACGAGCAGCGTTCCTCGTTGGAGCCGATTTGGGGCAACACGCCCTAAACATTTGACATTTGCAACGACACAGAGCGGTCGCGGGAAAAACGATTGGGAATTGATTGTCGTCTCCTACGAGTGCCAGAATTTTTCATCCGCCGGCGACGACGCGAATGAATTCGATGCAGTCGCCTTCCGCTAGCCAGTGTTGCGGCCATTCCTGTCGATGCAAAGCAAGACCGTTGTGCTCGATCAAGATCGTTTTCGGCGGCAATTGATAGCGTTCAACCAACTCTTCAATCGTCTGAGCGCCCCGCGCGTCCACGCCCTGACCATTGAGTGAAATCGTCATGACCAAAGAAATTGCGTTCGGCGGTCACAGACCGCCGCTACAG
>JBAQJG010000450.1:0-1572 GCA_049300145.1 Chthoniobacterales bacterium
GCTTCGATCTGGGTTTCCAGCGTAAAGTTCTTCATCCGGCTGATCGAGACGTCGTAGCCTTTGTAATCCTTCGAAGAGGTGCCTTGCGTCCATTCGCCGGCGGATTCGAACAGCGCGACGAAATAATCCTCGAACTGCGGACGCGGGATTTCGCGGGCGAGTTTCGCATCCTCATGGCAGAACATGTGGAAGGCGATCATGACCTCGCCGTCGCCGGGATGGCCGGCGTCGCGCCAGGCCTTGCGGTAGATCGGGATCAAATCCTTCAGCGGCCCGATCGGGATCGACATCAGCGCGTGACCGGCACGGCCGGCGAATTCGAATGAATCCGCGGTGCGCGTCGAGGCGATATAAAATTTCGGCCGCGGCTTTTGCGTCGGCCGCGGCAGCGAGGTGACATTTTCGAACGAATGGAATTGCCCGTGGTGAGAGACGTTCTCCTGCGTCAGCAGGAGCTCGATCTGCTCAAGTCCTTCGCGGAAGCGGGCCACGGATTCATCGGGCGAAATGGCGAAGCGCCGGAATTCGTGCGGCAGGAAGGCACGCGCAAAGCCGACGTCGAAGCGGCCGCCGGAAATGGCGTCGAGCATGGCGATCTCGCCGGCAAGTTTCAGTGGATTGTTGAATGCCGGCACGACCGCGCCGGTGACGAGCCGCATGTTCTTGGTGCGCGCCGCCGCCGCCGACAAGAACAGGATCGGATTGGGGCTATAGCCGCCATAGCGCTCGAAATAATGCTCGACCGAGCGCGCATGCGTATAGCCGAGCGCCTCGGCCTCCTCGGCAATGGCGAGGCTTTCGGCGAAATACTCCGCGGCGCTCTTGTCGCTCGGCCGGAAATTGGGAAAGAACTGAACGCCGAACTGCATTGGGCGATACCTGTATTCCGTCATCCTGAGGTGCGAGCGGAGCGAGCCTCGAAGGATGCGGCCGAGGCGTTCGGGCCGTCGCCCTTCGAGGGCCGCTGCGCGGCCACCTCAGGGTGACGGATTACAACTTTCCGCCCGATATAGCGTGTGAGGTCGGCCAGGTTCTGCCGCAGCGTCGCGGCGTCGACGACATGCGGATCGAAATCCGGCGCATCGAAGTCGAGCATGTCCTCGTGGTCGACGCTGTTGGGATCGGCGATGCTGCGCAGATAAGTCTCGTAGCCGACCGGGCCGCCGATATCGGCCGGCGGGCAGCGGCCCTCGACGCTGACCAGGTTTGGATAGCGCATGCCCGGCAGAGCTGTGGCGCGCGACAGCAGCGTTACCGTGTGCTCCCAATCCTCGCCGAGCACATAGTCGTACTTGAAGGTGTGGCCCGCCGCCAAAATATCGCGCAGCGTCGATTGCTCCGCCGGCGTCCGATCGATGCCGGCATCGCGGTCGGGTTGCCCCCAAAGCTTGTCGCCGATGCGGAATTCGAACGGGTGGCCGTTCTGCCAGCCGATGGCGATTTGCAGCACGAAATGCAGGTCGTCGAGGCGGATGTCGGCCGGCACCTCGACGACGCGCAGCACACGCGGCGTCACGTCGTCGATCTCGACACTCAACCGCGCGATTTCGCTCATGATCGCGGGCGTTATTC
>JBAQJG010000451.1:0-3636 GCA_049300145.1 Chthoniobacterales bacterium
ACTCGAAGTCGCGATCCAGCGCCACCGGCAATGAATTTACCTTGGCCAACACTTTCGGTTCTTCCGCGGCACCGGCGAAACCACTCCGGAAAAAAAGCAAACCAAGTGCTAGAGCGACCAACTTCATCGGCTTAATGAAAACGGCTCCGGCGTCGCGTGTCAATCTCAGCACCATTGGCGAGGTAATGGATCAGTTTTATTGGTTTGGAGCGCCGGTGAGCGCGCTCTGTTTGTAGGACGGGATTCGCCTCTCAAAGTGAAGTTGTAGTCCATTCGCTCTACGGAGCGCGACGGGGGTTGTGAAAGTCGCACGGGTGTCACGTCGGTCGGAGGGCGACGGCTCAGGAGCTTATTTCCCTGTTGAGAGGATGTTCTATAAACGTGATGCGCCTACCACGGTTAGATTTGAAGCCAATACAGCATCAGATTCCCGAGCAAACACGGTTTTGTTTATGTCGAGCCACGGTAAATTTTTCGCATGATCCATGTTCGGTATGAGCGCGGTGTCTATTTGCCCGACCAGGATCTGTGGCTCGATCCGTGGGATGCAAAGCGCTTCGCCTTCGTTTCGCACGCGCACAGCGATCACATTGCGCCGCATGACGAGATCATTGTCTCCGAGCGCACCGCGCGGCTCGTGCAAGCGCGGCTCCCAGGGACGCGCATCGAGCATGTTTTGCCCTTCGGCGAAAAGCGAATGGTGCACGATCTCAATGTAATGCTACTGCCCGCCGGTCACATTTTCGGTTCGGCCCAATTCTTTCTTTTCGCCGAAAAGGAAACGTTACTTTACACCGGCGATTTCAAATTGCGTCCGGGAAAGTCCGCCGAGCCGGCGCAATGGCGCCAGGCCGACGCTCTCATCATGGAAACGACCTTTGGGCGGCCGCGCTATCGATTCCCGCCGACTGAGCAGGTGGTCGATCAGGTCGTGGCGTTCTGTCGCGAAACGCTCGACGACGGCGCGGTGCCGGTCCTGCTCGGTTACTCGTTAGGCAAAGGGCAGGAAATTCTTTGCTCACTCGACGGAGCTGGACTCACACCGATGTTGCATGGCTCCGTTTATCAGATGACACAGGTTTACGAACAATTCGGCCAGTCGTTTTGCAAATATGTTCGCTACAACGCGAACCAAGTCGGGGGGAAAGTTCTCATTTGTCCGCCGAGTGCGAATCGGTCGCGCATGCTGGAAAAGATCCACCGCAAACGCGTCGCGATGATCAGTGGCTGGGCGGTTGATCCCAATGCGGTTTATCGTTATCAAGTTGACGCCGCGTTTCCTCTCTCCGATCACGCCGATTACGACGATCTGCTTCGATACGTCGATCTAGTGCAGCCAAAGCGGGTCCTCACGCTCCATGGTTTTGCGGCCGAGTTTGCGCGCGATTTGCGTGACCGGGGAGTCGAAGCGTGGGCGCTGAGCGGTGAGAATCAACTCGAATTCCCGAGTCTAGGTAGCGCACCCGCCTCGGGTGCTGGAGAAGGCGTCCAGCCTTCGCGACCTTCGTTTAGACGAGACGTCGAAACCGGCACGCGAGATGCGTACACTACCCCGTCCGAATTCGCGATCTTTGCGAAGGTGGGTGAAGCGATTGGCGCGACGCCAGGGAAGCTCGAAAAAGTCAGGTTGCTCGCGGATTATTTGCGCATGCTCGACCGAGACCGGCTTCCGATCGCGACGATTTATTTTACCGGCAGAGCATTCGCGCAGAGAGATCGTCGCACACTACAAGTGGGAGGCTCGATCATTTATCGCGCCATCATGAAGGCTGCGAAATTGAGCGAGACGGAATTTCGCCGCGTCGCATACAGTCACGGCGACGCTGGCAAGACTGCGTTCGAAGCGCTCGACGGTCGGACGAACCCAGAGCCACTCGCGCTCACGCGGTCGCGCGATTTCTTCGACATGCTGCACAAAACGCGCGGTCCAATCGCGAAAACGGAATTGCTGCAATCACGTCTCACGAAAATTTCGGCAGACGAAGGCCGATACCTGGTCAAGATTCTTACCGGCGATCTGCGCATCGGGCTACGCGAGGGACTGGTCGAAGAAGCAATCGCGACCGCGTTCGATGTCGCGCTCGACGACGTTAAGGAAGCAAACATGCTTCTGGGCGACATCGGCGCGACTGCGTCGCTCGCTTCGCGTCGCGAATTACAACGCGCGAAGTTGTCGATTTTTCGCCCGATCAAATGCATGCTGGCCAGCCCCGAGCCAACGGCCGAAGCAATCTGGGACCGGTTTGTTGCGGGTCTGCGCCACGCTTCGCAGAGCGAAGCAGCTACAGTCTATGTGGAAGATAAATTCGATGGGATCCGGGCGCAGTTCCATCGCAGTGCCGAGCGCGTGGAAATTTTCTCGCGCGATTTGCGGCGCATGACCGAGCAATTTCCGGAGCTCGCCGAACAGGGGCGGCGTTTTGAGACCGAGTTGATCCTCGATGGTGAGATCATCGCTTTCGAGCATGGTCGCAGATTGACGTTTTTCGACTTACAAAAAAGGCTCGGCCGCAAAATGGACGGCGCAGATTTATTCGATATTGCATCAGCAGATGTACCGGTTGCATTTATCGCTTTCGATCTTCTTTGGCTTGATGGACGCTCGTTATTGAAAGCGCGGCTGCGTGAGCGACGCGCGCTGCTGCGAGACTTGCGATTGCCGCCGCCATTTCAAATCGCGGAGGTTTTCCCGGCGCACTCGGCCGCGGAGATCGAACAAGTATTTCAGCAGGCCCGCCGGCGTTCGAACGAAGGTCTCATGATCAAAGATCCCGAAAGTTTTTATTCACCCGGCCGGCGCGGTCTGTTCTGGTTCAAGTTAAAGAAAGAGTTGGCTACGCTCGACGTCGTAGTGGTGGCGGCGGAATTCGGACATGGCAAACGTAACAACGTGCTAAGCGATTACACGTTTGCGGTGCGCGACGAAACGAGCGGCGAACTTTTGCCGATTGGCAAAGCTTACAGCGGATTGACTGACCCGGAGATCGCCCAGCTAACCGAGCATTTCAAACAAAACACGATCGTCGATCGCGGTCGCTATCGCGAAGTGAAACCGGACATCGTGCTCGAAGTGGCTTTCGATTCGATTCAGCCGAGTACGCGACACGCGAGCGGCCTGGCGCTGCGTTTTCCGCGCATCAAAGCCCTCCGGCGGGACAAAAATGTCGATGCCATTGACACACTCGCCTATGCGCGCGAACTGGCGACGAAGAGGGCGCAAGCTTCAGGCTAACTACTCGTATCATCCTTATTGCGGCGGTGTCGATGGAGAGGGCGAAATGGATGGCGACGACGCCAGTGTGATCGTAACGGTCTCGATTTCGGCTCGGCGCCATCGTTGCACGTTCGCGTAGAGCGCGATTAGCGCCATCGCGACAATAACCACGAGCATGAGCGCAAGCACGCTCTTGGGAGCCCGCGACGATGGCTTTTCGTCCAGAGGCGGCGGCGGCAAATTCACGCCCGAAATATCGATGTCGATCTTTGCGCGCGCAAACGAAGTCATTCCAACTGGAGTCCGTCGATCGAATCCATCACGCGTTGGCTTAGACGCGCGTAGAGGCCTTCTCGTGGGTGAAGATCGGTTTCGCCAAAATGAATTGGCTCGCCGACAACAATTGTAATGGGATGCAGATG
>JBAQJG010000452.1:0-9926 GCA_049300145.1 Chthoniobacterales bacterium
GGATTGCTCAGCCGTGTGAAGAGAAGCGACTCGCCCAGCGCACATGCGATGTAAAAGAAATTGTGCCCAAACTCCAGAGGCCAGCGGATCAGGGTGAGTGTGTGAACGACCGATCGCGACCAGAAGATCAGGATGATGAATAATCCGGCGACGACATACAGCCAGAAAGCGCTTTGTTGGATCGACATGAGGGTCCGCGCGTTGTCGATCAGGAAATAAAGCGCAACGCCCTGGACAATGCTGGTCAGCGTCAGCTCGATCTCGACCACCATGGCGTCGAGTTCGCGGCGGCTGTCGCTCGGCGCATTCACGGATGCGACTCGTAATCGCTCCGCGACCGGAATGTCAAGCTGCGGTGGACGGCAACGAAAAATGCGCCCCCGGTGGCGCGTCGAATTTTACGGCAAAGCGCAGCTAGCGCGAACTCTCTGGGTCGAATCGCTCGTCGATCTTAGCGGGCAAGAACGACGTCTTTTTTTGTCCAGATATGGACTTGCAGACAGTGCGGGCAGGTCAATTTGTTGTTCTTGACCTTGGTGGCAGCCCACAAGCTTTCCTCGATCGTTTTGCCGGTCGGCGTCAGTTTCGCGGTCGAAGGGCATCTGACCAGGATGCGTTTAATGATTGGTCTCTTTGTTTCTTTTGGCACTGTGGTTGCAAAAAACTTCATAAAATTCGATTAGCCAAGCCGATAAACGATGCGCGCTTTGTCGATATCGTAGGGGGACATTTCCAGCTTCACCCGGTCGCCGATCGTCAGGCGAATAAAGCGTTTGCGCATCTTTCCGGAAATGTGCGCGAGAACGAGATGTTCGTTCGCAAGCTCAACGCGAAACATCGTGCCCGCGAGAACGGAAATGATTTTTCCCTCCAGTTCGATCGCTTTCCTTGGATCCATGATGCTCGACCGGGCGAGTCGGCGCTCAAATCAATGGGCGCCGGCTCAGCTCGATCAGATTATTTACCGCCGCTCCCCGGCGTATGGACGCGGACGCTCTTCACGTGCGCGAGCCTCGTTCACGTTCAGCGTTCGCCCGCCGACTTCCTTGCCGTTGAGCGCGGCCATAGCAGCATTGGCTTCGGCCGTGTCGGCCATCGTGACGAAGGCGAAACCGCGCGACTTGCCAGTCATGCGATCCATCATCAGCGCCACTTCGGCGACTTTGCCGTGTTTCTCGAAAAGATCTTGAAGATCGTTTTCAGTAGTCTCAAAGGAGAGATTTCCTACATATAGTTTCATTGTGATTTGATTTTGGAAAATAACTGCCAGCTACAGAGCCGTTCCCGAGAATCGGGTTTCAAATCACCACTGAGGAAACCTCAACTGACGATCTACCACGCAACGAACAGAACAGAACTTGATCCAATAGGCCGCAATTTCGTCGCATTTCCAAGGAAACACAACCGACAATTGTCAAAAACTTCGTGCCTGGAGGGACTCGAACCCACAACCTTCTGATCCGAAGTCAGATGCTCTATCCAGTTGAGCTACAGACACCCAACCAGATTGTCACTGCGCGGCACTACCTTTGCAAGAATCCGCAACGACGTGGGCGCTAGGAAGACGGAGATTGCTCGTTAGGCTGCGAGAAAATCCCTACCGTCCAGCACGGCGATAATCTCGCAGCCCGCGAGCAGTTTTCCACATTGTCGCAATCGCGCGGATGTTCATCGTTGAGAATGCGCTCCCCGGAGTTGGGGACCGCGGGGCGAAACTGGGATTGCCCAAATAAATCTACGGTCGTGTCCATGGGCAGTATGCCGAAAGCACCGGCCATGCCAATCCATCGATCCTAAGAGCGACAACCAATCCCGCGCTTGAGCAAGCGAAAGAGCACGAGCACAGAGGGCTCGCTCCGCGTTAAATCCTGGAACTTGCGATTTGGGATTTGTGAGATGGGTGGCCGACGGGACTCGAACCCGCAACAACCAGAACCACAATCTGGAGCTCTACCATTGAGCTACGACCACCGGCTGAAACCCTAGATTTTAGTTTTTAGACCTCAGATTGCAAAGGCAAAGCACCTGGCACTTTGGCACGCTCTCCGCTTATCCTGGGAATCACGTGGAAGCTTGGATGGCAATTGGGCGTGGGCGGATTACCGTTCCGCCTCGGCATCGCATGAAGAGAATCGGTTCGATTTTGCTGGCCGGTTTCTTTCTCCTCCTCGCCTCCGGCCGGTTTCTGGCGCAGTCCGACGATCCGAACGAGATTTTTCTGAAGGCCTATATGACTTCGCAGGAGGGCGAAAACCTGGAGCACGACAACCAGTTTAAGGCGGCCCTGGCAAAATACCGATTCGCCGGCAGCCTTATCGATGAGTTGCACAAAAGACACGCCGGTTGGCAGCCCGCCATCGTGGAATATCGGGGTCGAAAAATCAGCGAGAGCGTCTTGCGGGTGCAGGACAAAGTGCCCACGCAAAATGACCTGGCGGCCGGGGCTACACCACCGCCGAGTAACCCTCCGCCGCTTCCACAAAACCCCGGCCCCGCGCGACCAAGTGTCGAAATAGTCACGCCACGAGAGGAGGTGGCGGTGCAAGAGCCGAACGATGCTGCGATACGAGAGGCCACCCTGAAATTGCGCGAAAAGGTCGATCAGTTGCAGACCGAACTACAAAAATCGCGCGACCGAATCACAGCGGTGGAAAAGGAAAAGGAATCGCTCCATGGCCGTCTGGAGGAGACGAACTCCAAACTCGAAAAAGCACAGAGTGAATTGGACAAGTCCAAAGGGGCAGAGCGCCAGGTCCGCGACCAACTTGCGCAAGCTCACGAATCTTTAAAGACAATCGAGTCCTCCGCCGACAACCGCACGAAGCAGCAGGAAGCCTTGGTGGCAGAGATCGCACAATTGAAGAAGGCTCTCATTGTCGCCGAAAAGGGTCGCGTAGTCGCGGAAAAGGGAAAGGATGAAGCGACTGCGAAAGCCGCCGAAGCCAACAAGGAGATCGCGAACACTTCTAAAGAACGCGACGACGCGCTCGCTCAATTAAGAGGCATGAAAGAAGCGCAGCAGCGCGTGCAAGTGCTCGTCGCCGAAAACAGCGACTTAAAACACAAACTGGCGGATGCGGAGAAAAGCGTGCACGAGCTTAGCGAGGACAAGCCGAAAAAAGAACAGGAACTCGTGAACGTAAAAAGTCAGATCGCGCAGCTTCAACAGCAACTGGCTGCGGGTCAGAAGCAAAATCGGGATTTCGAGGCCAAAGTCGCTGATCTTCGTTCCCAACTGGATGATGCCGCCGTTCAGCTCGAGAAAGCGAAGCTCACCGGCGCAAACGCCGACGAAACTACGCGGCTCACCAAGGAAAACGAAATCCTGCGCAACATCGTCGTCCGCGAACGGCAGGAGGAAGCGCGGCGGGATCAGGCGAAGAGGCTCATGCTCGCGGAGTTCGACAAACTGAAGATCAAATCCGACACCTTGAACGAGCAAATCGAACTACTCGCCCAGCCGATAACGAAGTTGAGCGACGAAGAGCTCGCCTTGTTGCGGCTCCCAGTGGTCTCGCTCTCGGACCAGAATCCAGCAGCGTTGAAAGCAAGTTTTACATTCGCCAAAAAATCGTCGATGAGCTCTGTTAAAATTAACGGCCAGGATGGAACGGAAAAAACGGCGGCCACCGGGAATGGGGCGGCGACGGATGGTTCCAGCGCCGCCCATGCGCCGAGCGGGTTCCAACCGGACGTGCCCGATGATCTGCGGACTGTCGCGCGCGCGGCAAAGGATAACTTCGAGCACGGCAAATATCGGAGCGCGGAAAGACAATATCAGGAAATTCTGACCAAGAGTCCGAACAACCTCTATTCGCTTTCCAATCTTGGCGTCGTTTATTTTCGCAGCGGCAGATTTAAAGCCGCCGAGCTAACCTTGAAAAAGGCCGTAGCGGTCTCGCCCAAGGACGAGTTTGCCCACACCACGCTCGGCATCGTCTATTACCGGCAGGCCAAATTCGATGCCGCGCTCGCCGAGCTGACCAAGTCGCTTGCCATTAATCCCCAAAGCGCCACGGCGCACAATTATCTCGGCATCACCGCGAGCCAAAAGGGCTGGCAGGAAGCGGCGGAAAAAGAAATGCTCGAAGCCATCGCTGCTAATCCCGATTACGCCGATGCGCATTTTAATCTCGCGGTCATTTACGCCACTGGGCAACCGCCTTCGAAAGACCTGGCCAAACAGCATTACGCAAAAGCCACCTCGCTCGGCACCGCGCCCGATCCATCGCTCGAAAAACTCCTGCACTGATTGGCAAATAGGGCGAGAATCTATCGCGCCGACAAATTTTCGCGCGTGAAACCATTTCTGACTGCGAACTGGCGTTATCTCGCCATGCTCAATTACGTGGTCGATCCTCGAATCATAACGGCTCTCGTCCCGCCCGGCACCGAGATCGATTACGAAAATCGAGAGACCTTCGTCAGCATTGTCGGCTTTCTTTTCCTCGATACGCACCTGCTCGGTCTGCCCGTTCCATTGCACCGTGATTTTGAAGAAGTGAACTTGCGGTTTTATGTTCGCAAAAAATCCGCGGACACGTGGCGACGCGGCGTAGTTTTTGTGCGCGAATTCGTGCCCAAACGCGCGATCGCACTCATCGCTCGCTCTTTCTACGGCGAGCCTTATCTCGCAGTCCCGATGAAGCACAACATCGAACATGCCGATCTTAGGTTGAAGGTCGAGTATTCGTGGCGACGCGGAACGAAATGGGAATCGCTTAAGATGAGTGCGAGCGGCGAACCGCAAAACATTCCGGCCGGCTCGCATGCGGAATTCATCACTGAACACTATTGGGGTTACACGTCCGTGCGGGCCGGTTGCAGCGAATACCGAGTACACCATCCGCGCTGGAAAATTTGGAACGCCGACAGCTTCGAATTCTCTGCCGATGTCGTTGCGCTTTACGGCGAGCAATTCGCCGAAACTTTGGCCGCTCCGCCACGCTCCACCTTCATCGCCGACGGTTCACCCATCGAAATCTGGCAACGGACGATCGAGCCCGTCTAATTGCCGACAGGGCGAGACTCCGTCGAACCGACGGATTATCACACCAGCAACTGCCGCAATACAAACGGCAAAATGCCGCCGTGGCGGTAATAATCGATCTCGATCGGCGTATCGATTCGTAATTTCACCGGTACGGAACGTGATTCTCGACCTTGTCCTTGAATCTCCAGCGTGACTTGCTGGCCTGGCTGAATCGAATCCGAAAGACCAGTGATCGAAAAAACTTCCGACCCGTCCAGCCCGAGGGATTGCGCGCTGGTTCCATCGGCAAATTGCAACGGCAACACCCCCATCCCGACAAGATTCGAGCGATGAATGCGTTCGAAACTAGCGGCCACTACCGCGCGCACGCCTAGCAAACGGGTTCCCTTCGCCGCCCAATCGCGGGAAGAGCCAGTGCCGTATTCGTCACCGGCCAAGATAATCAGCGACGTTTTCGTTTGCGCATATTTCATTGCCGCGTCGAAGATCGACATCTGCTCGCCGGCGTTATTTTTGCCGAAGTAGTTGGTCACGCCGCCTTCGGTACCGGGCACCATCAGGTTCTTGATCCGCACGTTGGCGAACGTGCCGCGCGTCATCACCAGATCATTTCCGCGCCGCGAGCCGTAGCTGTTAAAATCCTCCGGCTTGATGCCGCGCGAAACCAGATATTGCCCGGCCGGCGACGTCGCTTTGATCGCGCCTGCGGGCGAAATGTGATCGGTTGTAACTGAGTCGCCGAAGATTCCAAGAGCGCTGGCGCCAAGGATATTGTCGATCTTGCCCGGTTCCATCGAGAAGCTCTCGAAAAACGGCGGTTCATGAATGTAATCGCTCTTCTCGTCCCATTGATAAACTTCGCCGGTGCTCGACGGGATCTCGTTCCATTTCGGATTTTGCTCGGCAAAATCGCGGTAAAGTTTGCGGAAAATTTCCGGCTTGAGCGCCGACTGCATCGCGTCTCGGATTTCGGTAAGGCTCGGCCAGAGATCGCGCAGGAAAGTTTCCTTACCGTTTTTGTCTTTCCCGAGCGGCTCGCGCGAAAGATCGACATCTACCCGGCCGGCCAGCGCGAAGGCGACGACCAGCGGCGGCGACATCAAGAAGTTCGCTTTGATGTTTTGGTGCACGCGCGCTTCGAAATTCCGGTTTCCCGAAAGGACCGACGCCGCGACTAAATCGTAATCGTTGATCGCCTGCTCGATTTTCGGATGCAGCGGCCCGGAGTTGCCGATACAAGTCGTGCAGCCGTAACCGACGAGATTGAAGCCGAGTTCATCGAGATATTTCTGCAGCCCGGTTTTGTCGAGATAGTCGGTCACGACCCGCGATCCGGGCGCGAGCGAAGTTTTCACTGCGGGATCGATATGCAACCCGCGTTCGACCGCTTTCTTTGCGAGCAAGCCGGCCGCGAGCATTACGCTGGGGTTGCTCGTGTTTGTGCAACTGGTGATCGCTGCGATCAAGACGGTGCCGTGACCGATATGGCTTTGCCCGTGATGAAACGGATCAGCAGTCGATCCTTCTAATTCCTTCGCTGTGTCGGGCGTCGGCCGGTTTGCCACCATCTCAACCTTGTTGCGTTCATCGCCCGGCTGAATTCCCTGATCTTCGTTGTCGGTCGAAGTCATCTTGCCGTTGTGTGGCGCCGTGCCGTTCAATTGCACGAGATGTTTCGCGCCAAGATCGACATCTCTTTTTCCATAGCCGCCCTCTGTAACCGGTTTCTCGAGCAGTGCGCGAAAAGTTTTCCCGAGTTCCGGTAAATTGATCCGATCCTGCGGGCGCTTCGGCCCGGCAACGCTCGGCTGCACGTCGGCGAGATCAACCTCCAGATCGACACTGTAATCGATTTCGCCTTTGCGCGGCATGCCGAACATCTTTTGCGCGCGAAAATAACTTTCGAACGCGGCGCATTGTTCGTCGGTGCGACCGGTTGCGCGCAGATAATTTACCGATTCCTGATCGACCGGGAAATATCCCATCGTCGCGCCGTACTCAGGCGACATGTTGCCGATCGTCGCCCGGTCCGGCACCGGCAACGACGCTGCGCCTTCTCCGTAAAACTCGACGAATTTGCCGACGACTTTTTCCGCGCGCAGCAATTGCGTGATGTACAACACGAGATCAGTCGCGGTCACGCCTTCGCGCAATTGTCCGGTGAGATGAACGCCGACAACTTCTGGCGTTAAAAAATAAACTGGCTGGCCAAGCATTCCCGCTTCGGCTTCAATCCCGCCGACGCCCCAACCAACTACGCCGAGACCATTGATCATCGTTGTGTGCGAATCGGTCCCGACAAGCGTGTCCGGATAGAATATTTCTGACCTCTGACCTCCGACCTCCGACCTCTGACTCAAAACTCCTTTCGCCAGATATTCGAGATTGACTTGGTGGACAATGCCGATGCCGGGCGGGATAAGCTGGAAAGTTTTGAACGCCTGCTGTCCCCATTTTAAAAATTGGTAGCGCTCGCGGTTGCGCTTGAATTCCATTTCCAAGTTCAATCGCAACGCTTGGGCCGAGCCGAAGAAATCGACCTGCACCGAATGATCGACGACAAGATCGACCGGCACGAGCGGCTCGATGATTTTCGGATCGCCGCCGAGCCGTTTGACCGCGCTGCGCATCGCCGCGAGATCGACCACCAGCGGCACACCCGTGAAATCCTGGAGAACGATCCGCGCGACCACGAACGGGATCTCTTCGTTGGCCGGTTTCTTCGCGTTCCAGTTCGCCAGCGTCTCAACATCTTTGCGCCGGACTTTTTTTTCATCACAATTGCGCAACACCGATTCGAGCACGATCCGAATGCTCACTGGCAGCCGTGAAATTTTACCGACGCCTTGCTCTTGTAGCGCCGGCAACGAATGCAGAAATCCTTCGCGGCCATTGCCCGCATCAAACTTCTTCAGCGTCTTAAATTCGTCGGTCATCCGAAGAACACGGAACGAATCTGGAAACCAGGAAGCCAGGAAAAGGCAAACCTAGACTTAAAATGTTTTCTCTTTTTCCTGGTTTCATGGATTCCAGATCAAATTCATTTTAATTCCGCTAATTTCGCTTTGACCTTCTCGAAGTTGGGCAGTGCGCGCGCATCGTCATTGCTCTCTGCATACTGGATGATGCCGTTGCGATCGATAATAAACACAGCGCGCTTCGGCACGCCACCCATCCCGAGATTCATCTGTGGCAGAAACGAATCATAAGCGACGCCGTAGGTTCTTGCGACGTTGTGCTCGTAGTCACTGAGCAGCGGGACGGTGATTTTCTCCTTTTGCGACCAAGCTTCCTGTGCGAAGGGATTGTCGCCGCTGATTCCATAAACGGTCGCGTTTAAGCTACCGTAGGCGGACAGATCCATGCTGACCCCGCACATCTCCGTTGTGCAGGTGCCGGTAAACGCCATCGGGAAAAAAAGAAGGAGGGTGTTTTTCTTTCCGAAATTATCACTCAATTTAATCTGCCTCGGCCCCTCCCCGGTCTTGGTTGGCAATGTGAAATCTGGCGCTTTAGTTCCAACTGCAAGTGGCATGGTGATTCTCCGGGTTAAGTTAAATGTGGAAAATTCAGTATAGGAACGCCATCTGCCCGGTCAAAAAGAAGATGGCAGCGGTGATTCGTTAGATCGAGAAACCAGCATCTGCTTTCCGATTCACGGATCACGATTCACGAATCAAATGGAATTGTTCTGGTGGCTGTTTGCGATCGTTCTGTTTGCCGTTGGTCTGATCGGCACCGCCCTGCCGATCTTTCCCGGAACTACTATCATTCTTGCGGCCGCAGTGATTCATCGAATGACGCTCGGCCCGGAGAAAAGCATCGGCTGGAAATCGATCTCCCTCCTCGTCTTGCTAACGATTGTGTCTTACGCCTTTGATTTTCTCGGCAGCTATTTCGGCGCAAGATATTTTGGCGCGACGAAATGGGCAGCTCTCGGCGCTGTCGTTGGCGCACTTGTCGGAATTTTCTTTGGAATCATCGGCCTGTTTGTAGGGCCAGTGATCGGCGCCGCCGCTGGCGAGTTCATCGCGGGTAAGCGAATGATCGAGGCCGGTCGCGCAGGATGGGGAAGTTTACTTGGAAATCTCGGCGCGATGGTGGGCAAACTGCTCATTGCCCTTGTTATGATCGCGGTTTTCCTCGTGAGTGCGCCGTCGCCATTCTAACAACGACATCAGGAAATGAACGATAACTCCAAAACCGAACAAAATCTTGAAGCCATCCGCGGGTTGATTGAGCGCGGTGAAATTTATCGCGCAGTCTCTGCCCGCGCGGCATTGGTTGGCGGCGCATTGTCGAGCCTGACGGCAGGCGCAATGTATCTGAACGACGAGGTCACTCGCATTTGGGGTCGCCCAGTGCGACCACGCGAGCTCGCCTTCGCCTGGCTGGGTGTGCTGTTCCTTACCGTAATCGTGAGCGTGTTGTTTCTGTCACGCGCGGCACGCAACGGCGACGGCCTGGTCAATTCAAGGCGGATGAAGCTCGCACTGCGAACGATCGCGCCGTATCTGGTGATCCCGGCGGCATTCACCGGTTGGTTTCTGACCACCGGCTACCTCGGCGCCGCGGAACAGGATCTCGTCGTCGTGTGGATCGCCTTTTACGGACTCATGCTTCTGTCGACCGCGTTGTTCGCTCCGCGCTCGCTCGCGCTTCTCGGCTGGGCGTTTCTGCTCACCAGCCTGAGTGTGCCGGTGTTCAGCGATATCATCGACGATCGAGTAGGCAGTGTTCCCACCGTTCTAATGGGCGTCACATTCGGCCTTTATCATCTCATCTACGCCGCTCTCAACTGGCCGCGAAAACCGCGGGCACAGTGAGTAATTGGCTGGAGGAAAGCGCCAGTTCGCAGACGTGGCTTGGCAACTGCTCCACAACAAAGAATGCGTGCTTTCCTCATCTTCGTGATCGTCGCTGGCCTTGGATT
>JBAQJG010000453.1:0-1538 GCA_049300145.1 Chthoniobacterales bacterium
TTGATGCAGAGCTTCTCCGGCTTTGCGAGCTTCGCGCCCATCGCGAGGCCGAGCCCATAGCCGAGCTGGGTCGTCTTGCCCCAGCCGATATAGCTGAGCGGCGTCTCACTGACCCAGAACGGCGACAGTTGGTCGCGCGGGCTGCCGGCGTCATGGGTGATGATCGTCTCCTTCACGTCGACCGTGTGCAGCAATTCCCAGATCACCCGATAGGGCGACAGCGGCGTCGTGTTCTGCGTCAGCCGCGGCATCCACTGCTCCATCCACTCTTTCTTCAGCGAGCTGATGCCGCGGGTCACCCCGTCGAGCCGGCCGCGAGGCTTGCCGTGCAGCCGGTCCTTCACTTCTTCGAGCAGCGCGTCGAGGGTCAGCCCGGCATCGCCGACCGCTGCGAGCTCCACCGGCACGTCCTTGTTGATGTCGGTCGGGTCGAGCGTCGCATGCGCAATGCGCATGCCCTTCGGCATCGGCGTCGCAAAACTGGAGCGGGTGAAGCTGCAGCCGATGCCGAACACCAGATCGGCGTTCTGCAGGAAGGTGTGCAATTGCTTCGAGATCCCGATCCCGCCCGAGCCCAAGGCCAGCGGGTGGTTCTCGGGAAAGGCGCTCTTGCCCGGCAAGGTCGTCATGACCGGCGCCTCGAGCATTTCCGCGAGTTGCTGCAACTGCTTCCATGCCTTCGCGTAATGGACACCTTGGCCGGCGACGATGACCGGACGCTGGGCCTCGACCAGCGCGGCAGCGATCTCGGAAACCGACCGCGGGTCGGGGCCGCTCTTTAACCGCGGCGTCTTCTGGTACTCGATCGGCCCGCTGATCTCTTCGCGCAACAGGTCGGACGGGAACTCGATCAGCACCGGCGCCGGCCGGCCGTTCTTGACCTGGGTGAAGGCGCGGCGCAGCGCCTCCTCGGTGGCGCCGGGCACCGTCACCTGCTCGATCCATTTGGTGACATGGCGAAAGTTCAGCGCGGCATTGAAGTTCGGACGGACCTGGTTGACGTTCCGCGCATAGCCGGCCGGCAACACGACGACCGGGCAGGAATCACCATAGGACTGCGCGACGCCGCCAAAGGCATTTTCGGTGCCGGGGCCATGCTGCATCGCAAAGACGCCGATCCGGTCACCCGAGGTCACCTTCGCGAGCGCATCGCACATGTGAAGGCCGATCCGCTCCTGGCGCACCATGATCGTGCGGATATCGGCTTCGGCCGCAGCCTCGATGATCGGATTGACCGGGTAGCCGATCAGAAACTCGATGCCCTCGCGCTTCAGGATTTCGGCGACGGCGTTGGCGACCTTCATGGGTATCCTCCTCCTCGGTATTCGGCGGTGGTGCGGTCATTGTGACACAACCGATGCTGCAAGTGCGTCGAAAAGCCAACGGCCATCGATCCGCGGCGAGACGGTGAGCCCAGTCCCGCCGCCGCCCGCAATCCTAAATTGTATAGAACAAGCGCCCTGGCTGTTTCTGCAGCAGAACTACAGCGAAGTTTCCCGCTAAGGTAGAAGGACAGTTCCCCGCACGCATCGCAATTC
>JBAQJG010000454.1:0-1738 GCA_049300145.1 Chthoniobacterales bacterium
CGTCTCGCGTGCTGGTTGCGGCGTCTCGCCGCAACGAACTTCCATTCCGAATAGACTCTCAGGCGCTTGACTAACATCAAAGGCCAAGTTTGCGATGGCGAGGACGCCATCGCCAGCACGCGAGACGCGTGCGCTACCCGGAAAAAACATTGCGCGCATTAGCCGAAGATCACGAGCTGAATTGAGTCGGGCAATTGCTGCGCGACGCTCGTTGCCACGCTGCCCCTGAGAAGATTGGCAAGGGCATGGCGTTGGGTGGCGCCGATCATCAGAAAATCGACGCCAAGTGTGGCGGAGAGATCGATGATGGTCGAGGCGGGGTCTTCGCTCACGGCATAGACAGGGATTACGCAAATGTCGCGCTCCGCCCCGAGTTTGAGCATCAAAGACATGATGGCATTGGCCTCCGGGTCATCCTGCCAGCGCGCGCGGCCAAGAGTCGCCGGCCCCCCGGTATAAAATACGGCGATCTCTTTCACGTAGAGGACGCAGAGCGTCGCTTTGCGCAGTTGCGCTTCATCGAGGGCGAAGCTGAGCACCGGCGTAATCCCGCGCGCCGCGACCATGATTTTCTGACCTTCTTTGAGACGTGGCTGGAGGGTGGCGATCATGTCCGGCGAAACCATTTCTGCCACTCTTCTGGTCACGGTCAGTGTAGTAAGCCCCTCCCGTTTTTGGGTGTAGGCACGTAATGCAAGGCCGACTACCAAGACGCACACCACGAAAAAGAGCGCATCCGGTTTCGTGCGGGCCAGCGTTAGTTCAACAAAAAAAAGGATGCAAAACGTCACGCCGAAGAGCACGCGATCGTACCAGGTGAAGCCGATCGCGCGATTGGATGCGCAGGACCCGAGATTGACTGTGATCGCGCCGACGACGCCGATCGCATACAAACCGGCGAGTCCTTCGAAGTTGGTTGCGGTCAGCAGTACGACAGTCGGGAGACCAACGGCGATAAGCAGCGGATACAGAGGCACGCCGTGCTTGTTCAGCCGTTTGAATTGATGCGGCATTTCGCCATCGCGCGCTATCATATAGAGTAGACCGATCAACGCGACGATCGCGGTGTTTGCCGCGCTTAGTAGCAATAGCAAGAAGACAATGCCGACAACCCAGCCGAAGGCATGGCCAAACCATGGGCCAAGCGAGGCGGTCCCAAATTGCTCGCCGATGAATCGCAGCATGTCCTCGTGTCGCTTCGTCAACGCGGCAGCGATGTCGCTTCGAGTCGTCAGTCCGAGCGTCTTTCCCATTACTGAAGGCAGCGACAGCATCGCCCAGCCAAGCAGGGCCGTGCCGAGCACAACCTCGATCGCGACCGGCGCAATCGCCCTGGCTGATTCGCGCGCGACACTTGGCCGCTCGGGAGTCGAGCCGGGGTCGAGCTTGATCACGCCGGTCAGGTTTGCGATCGCCTCCACGCCCGAGAGCGCGAGAATCACGCCCACAAACTGAACCCAAAGCGTGCTCAGACTCTCGTGGCGCGGTTCGAGAAAATGTGTCGTCAAATGCGGCGCGCTGATGGCGATCAATGCCACAACCACGACTACAGTTGGCACGGCAAGCGCGATCGCCAAACTGCCGGAGTGTTTTGGTCCAAACCAATTAATGAACCCGAGGAAGAGCAGGACGCTGATAGTCGTGAACGCGATGTGGTCTTTCAAAAATTTGAGCCAGAGGATGTTTTCAGCGCCGGAAATGACATACGTCAAACCCGACCAGCCGCTCAGTGCTGCCG
>JBAQJG010000455.1:0-1629 GCA_049300145.1 Chthoniobacterales bacterium
CCATTGCAGGCTTGTTTCTGACGCCATGGTTATCGCTGCTTTTTCTGCTGTTGATTTTTTCCACGCTCGCCTTTTTCCGCGATCCGGATCGCACCACGCCGGCAGACCCAAATCTTGTCGTGGCCGCGGCCGATGGAACGATCACGGATATTGTTGAGGTTGATGAGAACGAATTACTAAAGAAGAGATCGCGCCGGATTGGAATCTTCCTGTCGATCTTTGACGTGCACACTAATCGCGCACCGATCGATGGCCGCATTATTTACCGGCAACATCGGCCGGGGCTTTGTCTCGATGCGCGTCGTCCCGAGTCTTCCGAGAAGAACGAATCGATGACTTGGGCGTTTGAAAATTCCCGGGTCACGATAGTCGTTAGGCAACTCACCGGAGCAATTGCGCGACGCATTGTCGCCTGGTCGCAGGTCGGCGACGAATTGAAAAAAGGAGATCGGTTCGGAATGATTCGCTTCGGATCGCGAACGGAAGTATATTTACCGCTCGCCGCCACCGTGCTGGTGAAGATGGGCGATCACGTCAGCGGCGGATTGACAATCATCGCGCGCCTGCCTGAGCAATGAACGAGCACCATTCCAAAATTTATCTGCTGCCGAACTTGATGACGGCGGGAAATTTGTTCTGTGGCTTTACCGCGACTCTGAAAATTCTTGAAGGCGCGCTTCTGCAAGGGTCGAATCCGGATGCGGCGGGCGATCTTTTTCACACTGCCATCTGGTTTATTCTCGCCGCCTGTTTTTTCGATCTGCTCGATGGCCGGCTCGCACGCCTGGGTGGACATGAGAGCATGTTTGGTCGTGAATTTGATTCTCTGGCCGACGTTGTTTCATTCGGCGTCGCGCCGGCCCTGATGGTTTATCGGATCGTTCTGCAGGAATTTCCCCGCGCCTGTTGGATCATCGCGTTTGTTTATCTCGCGTGCGGTGCGCTCCGGCTGGCACGCTTCAACACCGCGGCCGCCAATCACGAAACGGCCGAAACGGATAACAAAAAAAACTTCACCGGCTTCCCAATTCCCGCTGCTGCCGGTCTCATCGCATCGATCACTCTTTTTCTGCTCTGGCTGGCCGAGGGCGAACATCACCTCGGGAAATGGAAATTCGTTTTGCCGCCGCTCATGCTTTTTCTCTCTTTCATGATGTTCAGCCGCTTTCAATATCCGAGCTTTAAGGCCATCAATTGGCGAACAACGAAATCGATTCCGCGTTTTCTTGTCATCAGCATCATCCTCATCTTCACGGTCATGAATTACGAGTGGATGCCCGCCGTGCTTTTCCTGGCCTACTTGCTCTACGGATTTCTGCGGCCCTGGCTCTCACGCGAATGGCGGCGCGAAATTGAAGAAGAGATCGGCGAAGAGCCACCAGAGGAAGCAGCCGAGCAGTCGCCGTAAAATCGACATTCACTGTCGCGGCCCGTCTGTGACCATCGCTTGAATTAATGCGACGCTCATAGAGCGCCGCTACAGTTGATTCAGCTTCGCGAGGATTTCTGGATCGCGTACATCGGCCCATTCGCCGCTGAGTTCCAGCGCTTTCACTTTTTTGCCTGACCGCGCGAGTTCGCGAATCGCGTCGGTCAATTCGTACTCGCCGCGCGGCGACGGCTTCAACT
>JBAQJG010000456.1:0-8993 GCA_049300145.1 Chthoniobacterales bacterium
TTGGTACGACAAACGACCGGACACGATGGGCAACGGATTTTTCGCTGAAGTGTTTACCCACGTCGGACAGTGGGGAACACATGTCGATCCGCCGGCGCATTTCATCAAAGGGTTGCGCACCGTGGATCAAATCGATATCAAGGAAATGATCCTCGCGCTGGTGATTGTCGATGTCCACGAGGAGGCCGCAAAGAATCCGGATTACATTTTGTCGATCGAGTGCGTGAAAAAATGGGAGAAAGAGCACGGACCGATTCCGGGAGGGGCCTTTGTGGCGATGCGGACCGATTGGTCGAAGCGATGGCCGGACGCGGCAAAAATGGCGAATAAGGATGTAAACGGCGTCGCGCATTATCCCGGTTGGAGCCTGCCCGTTCTCAAATATCTTTACGAAGAACGCAAGATTACCGCTTCAGGCCATGAAACCACCGACACCGATCCCGGCATCGCCACGACGAAAGACGATTATTCGCTCGAGACTTACATTTTGGGCACGAACCATTATCAGATCGAGTTGCTCACTAATCTCGATCAAGTTCCCGAGAGCGGAGCAATCGTCGTCGCCAGCTTTCCGAAACCCAAAGGCGGCTCCGGATTTCCAGCGCGCGTATTTGCAATTTTGCCCTAAATTCACTTTGCCTTTGACCCAATCGGTGCGTGTCGCGGCCAGCGTCGGCCCGGCGGAGATCACGGCCGCCCAAAACGAAAGCAACTTGTATGACGTGAAACAGGCTGGAGCTACAATTTCCCGCCGTCCGTTTTTGTTAGAGATCGAAAGCTTAGATGCCATGGTGGCAAAGACTGTTAGAGTTTAGACTCAACCCCCTCCGTGGTCGAAAATGTGCTTGGTCAGTTGACCGAAAGTCGCGGCACGAACAAAGATAGGCGCTGAATCATGCACATCACCGATATCATGCAGGGTGATTCTCCGACGTTTTCGTTCGAGTTCTTTCCGCCGAAAACGCCGGAGGCGGCCGAGGTTCTATATCAAACGATTCGCGATCTCGAATCGTATATGCCGCACTTTGTCAGCGTTACTTATGGTGCCGGTGGCTCGACGCGAGATTTGACCCATGACCTTGTCGAGCGCATTCAGACCACGACAAAACTGGATCCGATCCCACACCTGACGTGCGTCTGCCACCAGGAAGACGAGATCGAATCGATTCTGATTCGATATGCGAAAACCTGCATCGGAAATATTCTTGCACTCGGCGGCGATCCGCCGCGGGGATGCAGCTATGATAAATCTGACGATGCGTTCCAACACGCGATCGATTTGGTGAAGTTCATTCGCAGATTCAACGAATCAGGCCGGCATCCGGATCGCCGCGGTTTCGGAATCGGCGTGGCCGGGTTTCCCGAAGGACATCCGGCGACGCCGAATCGATTAGTCGAAATGGATCGCCTCAAAGCGAAAGTCGACGCCGGCGCCGACTACATCGTCACACAACTATTTTTCGATAATCGCGACTTCTTCGACTTCCGCGAACGCTGTGCGCTTGCCGAGATCCACATCCCCATTATCGCCGGCATCATGCCGATTACTTCCATGAGCGGATTCAAACGCATGGCCGAGCTCGCCGGCGGCACACGCTTCCCGGCCAAGCTTTTGCGTGCTCTACAGCGATGCGAAAACGATCCTAAAATGGTCAGTCGCGTCGGTGTTCACTTCGCCTTGGAACAATGTCACGATCTTTTGGATAACAACGTCGCCGGCATTCACTTCTATACACTCAATCGTTCCGACGCCACACGGATAATTTTTGACGGCCTCGGCATTCCGCGTCGGCGAAGCGCACAGGCCCCGACCGTTTAGTTGGGCGATGCTACCCATCTTCACGGCGTGTGACCGTTGATGAGCCTGCGGCAGGCGGAATTTCTTCACGAAGCCCCAGGAATTATCGTGCCGGATGACGTCCGCAGAGATGGCGAGCATCGATGAGGCTGCGGCACATGTCCAAGGAGTACCGTCAGCGGAGAAAATAATTGCCGGCCGCACCGAAATATCTCCCTGGCGTCTATTTGATTACGCCGTTTCTACGCGAGAAGACGACGAGTGAATTAGCGAGATTTGCGCGAAGGCTGTGACGCGCGCAGAGTCTCAGGATGTTCAAAATCCGCCGACCGATTTACTGGCAGTTCGGAGGGCTGGTGATCGCGGTTGCGCTGATTTCAGCGCTTTCACGGTTTTTCCCGGTTATCGATTTTGTTGATGCAGCACAGACGCGTGTAATGGGCTGGGGTACCTGGGGCGCGATCTGTTATCCGTTGCTTTTTGCGGGGTGTAATATCCTCCTGCTTCCAGGCGGCGTTCTGGCCGTGGGGGGCGGTTTCTTTTTTGGACTGTGGTGGGGATTTCTCATCGTGTTCGCGGGCAATCTATTGGGAGCAGCAATTTCATTTGCCATGAGTCGCTGGGTCGCCCGACGATGGTTTCGGCGAAGGCTTTCGCAAAACGCTACATTGCGTGCTTTGGAACCGGCCTTGGAACGTGAGAGCTGGAAGATCATTCTCTTAAGCCAGTTGCATCCGCTTTTTCCCACGAGCCTATTGAACTATCTCTACGGTCTGACGCGAATTCGGTTTGTTACCTATTTGCTTTGGGCCTCGATCGGGCGGATGCCCGGGCTTTTTTTGTATGCGTATGTCGGGACCTTGGGTCAATTTGGGCTTAAGATGATGCGCGGGAAGAGTCATCCGCGCGTAGTCGATTACTGGACATGGGGAGGCGCTTTTCTTACTACAGCGTTACTCTTACTCGTCCTTGGTCGCATTGCGTCTCGAGCCGTACAAACGGCGCAGACGACGTCGACAGCGTCGCACAATCAAACTAACCAACAAGAGAGCATCGAGCATCTCCTAAATCATAAGTGACTTATTATAAATTATTTATTGTAAATGCTTTATGTATTATGTATCCTTTACCGATGCGACAGGGTAGAATCGCTTCGAGTATGAATTGTCGAACCAGGGAATCGGTGAAATTTGTCCGGAAATCTACGAATGTTTAAGCTGCCGACGGAATATGACGTTTTGGTAGTGGGAAGCGGCCACGCTGGGATCGAGGCGGCTCTGGCGTCGGCAAGAATGGGATGCCGAACATTGATGCTAACGCAGAATCTGGACACGATTGGTCAGATGTCGTGCAATCCCGCTGTTGGCGGATTGGCCAAGGGCCATATCGTGCGGGAAATAGACGCGTTGGGCGGCGCGATGGGTCTTAACGCCGATGCCACCGGAATTCAGTTTCGCATGTTGAACAAAGCCAAAGGTCCGTCAGTCCGCGCGCCGCGTGTCCAATGCGATAAAAAGGCGTACCAATTTCGAATGAAAGCCGTGCTCGAGCGTGCGGCCAACCTTGATCTCAAGCAGGCAACAGTCTCCAATGTTCTCGTGAAAGACGGAGCCGTAACCGGCGTTGAAACCGATCTTGGGCTCATGATTCTTGCCCGCAGTGTTATCATGACCTCGGGCACCTTTTTACGTGGTCTTCTACACGTTGGCGAGAACAGCAAACCGGGCGGGCGCATGGCTGACGCGAGTTCAGCCCTGAGTGAAAATCTTCGACAACTAGGCTTCGACGTCGGCCGATTCAAGACGGGTACTCCATGCCGCCTGAATCGTCGCTCAATTGAATTCTCGCAATGTGAGATTCAGCGGGGAGATGAGCCGCCTCCGAGGTTCGCGTTTCATGAGGGCGCGACAAGTCTCACAGGCGACATTTTCACTTTAAATTACAACGGTAGGGGCGTGTTCCATGTGGAACAACTCCCCTGTTGGATTACTGAGACGACGCCTCACACTCACGAGATCATCCGCTCAAATCTGCATAGATCGCCTCTGCACGCTGGCCGAATTAAAGGTATCGGCCCACGATACTGCCCCTCTATTGAGGATAAAGTGGTTAAGTTTTCCGAAAGGAGCGCCCATCAGCTCTTTCTAGAGCCGGAAGGCCGTCACACGGAGGAATATTATGTAAACGGCATCTCGACGAGCTTGCCCTACGATGTTCAACTGGAATTCTTGCACACTATTCCCGGTTTGGAACGGGCTGAGATTATGCGCCCTGGCTATGCAGTTGAATACGACTTTTTCCCACCGACACAGCTGTTTCACACGCTGGAGACAAAACTCCTGCGAGGACTTTATTTCGCTGGGCAAGTAAACGGAACTTCCGGTTACGAAGAGGCCGCGGCACAAGGCCTGGTGGCCGGTGTGAATGCGGCCTTGAAAGTTCAAGATCGGCCACCGTTCAGGTTGGAAAGAAGCGAAGGCTACATCGGCGTATTAATCGATGACTTGGTTACCAAGGGGACTGAAGAGCCGTATCGGATGTTCACCAGCCGCGCGGAGGATCGATTGCAACTTCGGCAGGATAATGCTGATCAACGATTGACGAAGCGCGCATTTGAAACAGGCCTGGTCGATCAAAATCGTTGGATCGCCTTTCAGGAGAAGATGGATCTGCTAAACAAAGTCCGACTCGTCGCGACACAAAAAAAAATCAACGGCTTGCTAATTTCCCAGCTGCTGAAGCGGCCGGATTTTCATCGCGAGAACCTGCCAAGAGAAATTGCTTCGCTCGCGCCGGCCGAAATCTGGGACTTAATCGAGACGGAATTTAAGTATGAGGGATACGCTGCGCGGCAGGCCGACCAGAACCGTGAGGTTGCACGGCGAGGTTTTCAAAAGATTCCAGATGGCTTTGATTTTGGGAAAGTCATTGGGCTCAGCTCGGAGACGCGGCAAAAGCTCTCGGCGGTTCGGCCGACCTCGTTGGGTCAGGCCTCACGGGTTAGCGGCGTTACGCCGGCCGACGTAGCCATTATGTCTATATGGCTGATTAAGAATAATTTACGTATTAATACTCCGTAGAATCGAGAATCAACCAGAGAGCAAGCTAGAGAGGTTTCGTGTTTACGATCGCTGGTGTCGCGTTGATCAGCTATTTAATTGGTTCCGTACCAGCTGGATATCTCGCTGGCCGCGTTGCTGGCATCGATATTCGCAAGGTCGGCAGCGGCAACATCGGGGCGACCAATGTGCTCCGTGTTTTGGGCAAGCGTTACGGCTATCCAGTATTCCTGTTCGATTTTGCAAAGGGGACTGCTGCCGTGGAAATATCTATCTTAATCCTCAGTGGCACTCACCACGCAGAAGTGAGCCGCGAACTTTGTGCGATCCTCGCGGGGGTGAGCTCTGTAATCGGACACAGTTATCCAGTGTGGCTAGGATTCAAAGGTGGCAAGGGCGTAGCAACTTCCTTCGGCGTTGTTTTTGGGTTAATTCCGCTCGCGGCGCTCATCGCTGTCATGGTCTGGCTGATTATATTCAGAACGACCCGATATGTTTCGGTCGCTTCAATGACGGCTGCTCTCGCGTTGCCGGTTACTGTGCTTGTAATGTTATACGTCAAGCTGCTGAGCGGGCTAACGCTTCTCCTTTTTTCCATTTGTCTGGCAGCTATCGTGATTTGGCGACACCGTTCCAATCTTTCTCGGCTGATGAGCGGCACAGAACCGCACTTTGAGCGAAAGTGAAACTGGAAAAGACGATAATTTTGGGCGCGGGCGGCTGGGGTACGGCGCTGTCTGTGCTTTGGGCGAAGAAACACCGCGACATTTTGCTCTGGGGAAACAATCCCTCGCGCGTGGAGCGCCTTCGACAAAATCGGGAGAATAGCGATTATCTACCCGGAATAAGAATTCCGGACTCCATCGGCCTAACGAGCGATCTAAAAGATTGCGCTGCCGCCGATCTCATTGTTTTCGTCACTCCGTCGACAGCGTTTAGGGCAATCGCCGCTCGTCTGCGCGAAGTTATAACGAATGATCGCGCAGTGCTTCTTAGTTGCACAAAGGGAATCGAGCACGGCACGGGCATGAGGATGAGCGAGATTCTCCACGAAATCTTCCCCGGACACGCGATAGCTGTGCTTTCAGGCCCGAATCTAGCGGTGGAAGTTTCACGCGATTTGCCGACGGCGACGGTATTGGCATGCACCCAAAGTGAATATGCCGCCGAGCTCCAGAACTATCTCGGCAGCGCGCGCTTTCGCATCTATACAGGCGAGGAGTTGACCGGCATCGAACTGGGCGGCGCGTTAAAAAACATCTTCGCCATCGCGGCGGGAGCAAGCGACGGCCTGGGTCTGGGCGATAATTCCAAGGCAGCGCTCATTACCCGGTCGCTTGCGGAGATGATCCGAGTCGGAACGGCGATGCACGGAAACCTGCGCACTTTCTACGGTCTTAGCGGCGCTGGCGATTTGATCGCGACCTGTTTCAGTCAGCTCAGCCGCAATCGCCGCGTCGGCGAACAACTCGGCCGCGGCCAATCACTGCCCCAAATCACTTCCTCAATGCAAATGGTGGCCGAAGGAATTCCGACGACGAAAAGCGCCTACGAATGCGCGCGCAAACTCAAGATCGACACGCCGATCATCGATCAAGTTTACGCGCTCCTTTACGAAGGCAAGGCGCCGACGCAGGCAATGCAGGAGCTGCTTGGGCGCGATCAAAAAGCGGAGCGCATTTGAGGCGTGCGCCTAATTCCGGCAGAACTCGGCTATCGCTGCCGGATATAACTCGTGCTCCGCGATCTGGATCCGCGCGTGCAAAGTTTCCGGGGTATCGTTGGGCAAGATCGGAACCTCGCGCTGCGCGATGATATCACCGTGATCGATTTCTTCATCAACATAGTGGACGGTGCAACCGGTTACTTTTTCGTCTGCCGCCAGTGCTTGGTTCCACGCTTCGAGCCCGGGAAATTTTGGGAGCAGTGCTGGATGAATATTTAAAATGCGACGCGGAAATGCCTCGAGCATCGGCGATTTCAGCACGCGCATAAAACCGGCGAGAATGACGAGCTCGACGCCGGCATCGCGAAGCATCCGCACAAGTTCGATCTCGGCTTCGGGCTCTAATCGCGTGCGAAATCTACCCGGCGGCAGGTAGGCGTTTGGAATTGAGAATTCGCGCGCAATGTCCAGGATCGGCGCATCCAGGACATCCGAAATCACAACGCGCGCTTCGGCTGACAGAAGGCCTGAGTGGATGCGTTCGAGAATCGCGCGGCAATTCGTTCCTTTACCCGAACCGAGTATTCCCAGCGCCAGCAATTTCATTTCGAGCGAGTACGCAATTGTTCGAGCAATCCCGAGGTAGAATAATTTTCTTCAAATGGAATGATGCGGACCTGTGCGCCGATTTTTTGCAGAACCGCGCGCTCCTCCGCATTCAGTGTTTCGGAACTGTAATCGCCGCCTTTGGCGTAAATGGCTGGCGCCGCCATCTCGATGAATCGCGTCGCGCGCACTTCCGGGAAAATTGTAACGAAATCCACGCTCTCAAGCGCCGCGAGCATCTCCGCGCGATCTCTTTCGTTGTTGATCGGGCGTCCAGGTCCTTTCAATTCACGAACTGAGCGATCGCCGTTCAAGCCCACCGCTAACGCATCGCCGAGTGCGCGCGCCGCTTGCAAGTAACGCACGTGACCGGGATGGAGCAGATCAAAACATCCATTGGTTGCCACCAATTTCTTCCCGGCGGCGCGCAACTCCCGGGCGTGCGCGGGCAGCTCCTCCAGGTCGATGATCTTCGCTTTCATCGCTTGGTCACCACAAAGTTTAGTGTGCGCGGAACTACTTGAAAGACAGCAGGCTCATTTCCGACCGCTTCTCCATCGACATTGAACCACATTCCAGGCCGCGACCGCACGGAGATCTTTTTTGCACGCCGAAAAATAAGCGCATTGCTGGAGAGATTCTTGCCCAAAACCATTTCCGTCGCAAGCAATGCCATCTCGGGTTTCGGAAGTTTTGGGATCAAAACCAGGTCAAGCAATCCGTCACTCGGATCCGCATTGGGCGCGATCCGCAAACCGGCGGCGACGAAGCGTCCATTTGCAATAATGACGTTATAAAGATCGATCGACAATCGTTCCGTGCCGTCGAGAACAATGGTTGTGCGATACGCGTGTAAGTCCGGCAAAGCCGCTGCGGCGCTGCGCACATAAGCCAGCGGTCCCCAGGCGCGTTTGATCCCGGGTGTTAATTTTTCATTGACCAGTCCGCTGAAACCGCCGGTCGAAACATTCACGAAGTAACGGGTGCGGTCGCTCCTCACCCGCACTAGGTCGATTGGCGCCGTTTGTTTGGAGCGCAAGATTTCGATGTTCTCCTCGAGAGTTGCAGGCAGTCCGAGCGACCGCGCAAAGTCATTCCCGGTACCGAGCGGCACAACTCCAACGCAGATCTCTCTCGCGCGGCGCGGCGCGGCAATTCCGTTGACGACTTCATTCAGCGTGCCATCGCCGCCGGCCGCGATAACGTAATTGCAGCCCGCGCGAATCGCCTTGCGCGCAAAAGTTTCCGCGTCGCCCGGCTTGTGCGTTAGATGCAGTTCACCGGGGCGCAGGCTGCGAAGCTTTTTAAGGAGAACGTCGAGATCCTTAATCGATCCCGCGATCGGATTGACAATTATGCACGGTTTCATGATCCGATTGTTGATCTTTGCCTCAACTCGCGAAAGCTTTTGGAGTCAAGGCGCGAGATTCAGTTTACCTTTCGCTGATTTGGGCCAAATTTTAGGAGCGCGCCGCGTATGGCTCACAAAAATTCCGAACCGGCCAAGGGCAAATCCGATATGGCGGATGGATTCCGCATCTCCGGCGGCCCGGTCATACGCTTGGCTGAAGACGAGGAGAGCATCTCGGTGCACGCCTTTGGTGACGTCGTCGAGCTTCCCCGTCTTCACGGGGCGCCGATTTTATTCGCCATCGCGCGAGATCCACGCACCATTTTCACTTACTGGAACATCGATTGGCCAACGATCTTTGCCAAAACGGCGCCGGTGGATCGACAAGTTCATCTTCGGCTGCGCGGTGCGGACGGTATCGAAGCGAGCGCGGCGGTCGAGCCGATGGCCGGCGACTATTACCTCACCGTTCCCCAACCGCGCGGCACCTATCGTGTTGAGATTGGTTACTAT
>JBAQJG010000457.1:0-1729 GCA_049300145.1 Chthoniobacterales bacterium
GGATGAGGGTAGCTTAGCTCACCGCAGGCACGTACCTTCTCGGCTGATTGCAGTCGAATCGCTCACGGATCATTTGGATCTCGACAACGTTTTCGGACGCAACGTGCCTTTGCACGTTGATCTTGGATGCGGCGATGGTTCGTTTCTTTGCGCGCTGGCCGAGCGGATGCCGGACAAGAATTTTCTCGGGATCGAGCGGCTGCGCAATCGAGTGCGCACATCAGCGCGCAAAGCCGCCGCACTGGACAATGTACGGCTGTTGCGGATGGAAAGTTTCTATGCAGTGCGTTATCTGTTGCCGGCCGAATCGGTGGAAAGATTCTATCTGTTGTTTCCTGATCCCTGGCCAAAACGCCGTCATCATCGACGCCGGATTGTGACGCCGGATTTTCTCGGCTCGATTCATGCCGCTCTCGAGAAAAATGGGACCATTTACATTGCGACAGATGACGTTGATTACTTTCAGAAAATCAAAGAGATCGCCAAATCAGATCCCAGTTTCGCAATCAGCGACGCTGATGTCGATCTACCGCAGAGTAAATTCGGACGCATCTTCCGGGAAAAAGGTGCGCCCATTCAATCGCTGGAACTGCGAAAGATTTCGCCGGTGAAATAACTTTGCGCTTCCCAACTGTCTTGATGAAAGCTCAGTGTCACTGCGCTCGCGTCATCCTGACGAAAGAGTTTAATGCCGCGTTTCTGTACGTTTTCCACCCAGGCGTCGCTGACTCGCTCGTAGCCGGGGAAGTCCTGCGAAGTGGCAATGATCAGGCGCGGCCGCGTGGCGTCGAGGAATGCGTCGGAGCCGGATTCTCCGGAATGATGCTGCCCCTTGATGATGATGTCGCTCTGGAGATTCAAGCCGCTCGCCAACAATGCCTCTTCGGTTTTGATACCACTGTCCGACATGAACAAGATGCAGGTCGCCGGCGCGACTACCAGGTGAATAACGTAGGCCTGATCATCGGCGATCGGTGAGCTAAAGTTCTGCGGAGGGAACAGGACGTGCGCGGTCACTTCGTTCGACAGACGGAAACTGTCTCCCGCGAACAGATTCTCGAGTTTGATTCCGCGTTCTCGAAACACATGTGGCATGTTTCTATGAGCGCCTGAGTGGTCGGGTGCGGCGTTATCCACAACACGGATTTGAGGAAAATCGTCCAGCAATTGTGCCGTGCCGCCCAGATGAAGCGCGTCGCCGTGCGTGAGCAGCAAGCCGGAAAGGCGGTTTATCCCCGCCCAGTGCAAATACTCACGGACGACCCGCCGATAAGTCCGCTCGTTACCGCAATCAAACAACCAGTTCGTACTTTCAGTTTGCAAGTGAACGGCAGCTCCCGCGCCGATATCGAGCACCGTGATTTTTGCAACGAGGTTTTCGGGCCAATGTGGATGCTCGACGTAGAAATGCCCACCCGGAACATGCGCGAGGAATTGCACGATTCCGATGACAAGTTGTGCCAAAAGCCAGTTGGCATTATTGAAAATCACCGCAAGCCCGGGAAGAATCGGCGTGGAAACAAGGGAAAGAAGCGCGATCGCCAGAATGAAGAAAGCAATCGGCACCACGATCAAATTGGCCACCAAAGAAATCGGTGTAACGATGTAAAAATACCAAAGCACCAGCGGCAGCGAACCGATCCATGCCGCCATGGAAACGCCGGTTCCGCGGCACAGCCATTCAAAGGTGGCGTGCATCGAATGTCGCGGGCCGCGCAACAGGCTTCGT
>JBAQJG010000458.1:0-1841 GCA_049300145.1 Chthoniobacterales bacterium
CTGAAATCGCCGCCGACTATCTCAAGGCGAAGGTGCGCAAGGATGAATCGCTTGCACCAGGATTTGGGAGAAGCAAATTGCGAACAGTGGTGAAGCGGCATCTAGCAAACATTCTGATGCTTGTCGGCCACGAACCGGACTTCACCAACGTTATCTCAGGATTGACCGGGGCCTCGCTCAAGCTTTCCAAGGCTGGCGTCGCGCTGGTCGAGGTGGATCCTGAATCCGAGGAAGGAAAACTTCTTTGGCTTTTGCCGCCAAAGATCGGCAAGAAGTAGGCCAGGCTCGCTAATGGGTCACTGTGCGAGCAGATAAATTGTGACCAGCGTCAGCAAGAAGTACGGAACAAGCACGGCCGCCCCAGCGTAATCCTTCGCCATGCGTTGTCCGAAGAACAGCGCAATGAGCGCAACGGCTGAAGTTCCAGCGCCGTAGAAGGCGATGGTCGTTCCTCGCGAAACGATTAGCATCAGACATCCAATCGCGCTTAGTGCTCCGGCTGCAACTTCGAGAAGCGTGATCGCCGTCAATAGAACGGGCACCACTCCGGCCAGCGGACTCTTGGCAAAATGTCCTTTCAGCCATTCAAGGTTACCGCGGTAATCGACGACTTTATCAATCCCTGATTGAAGAAAAAGAATTCCGAGAAAGGCGGAAGCGAACGCTTGCATCAGATGCATCGCTCCAGCGACTGTGTACAAAGGTGACATGGTTCACGTATTTTAGCGGGAACGACCCAGTTTTGTCGATATCCCTGCGAACACGAGCGCGGACTAAGGAATACAAGGTGCGTTCCTAATAGAGCCTTCGATTAACGGTCAATTTCAGTCGCCTTGGGCCACTGCGTCAGCGAAGGCAACGTCTCCGGATTTGAAATCGAACTCCGCTTCCGCCGCCGTCCCGAAAACGCGGGCGCGGCTTTCATCAAATTCTTTTTCCCAACGCGCGACGACCACCGTTGCCAGGCAATTGCCGATCACATTCACGCAGGTGCGACCCATATCCATCAATTCATCCACGCCGAAAATAATCGCTACCCCGATGGGTCCCAGTCCTGAGGGCACAAACGAATTCAATGCCGCTAGCAAAATGACAAGTGACGCCCGCGGCACGCCGGCCACGCCTTTGGAAGTCAGCATCAAGGTTAACATCATCGTAATCTGTTGGCCTAGCGACATGTGCCATCCCATTGTTGTCTCGGCTGCTTGCGCCACAAATACCGAGGCCATTGCCAGGTATAATGTCGATCCGGTGAGGTTAAAGGAGTAGCCGGTCGGCATCACAAACCCGACAATGTGCGGCGGCACGCCGAAACGTTCCATCGATTCCATCGCTTTTGGCAATGCCGATTCGCTGCTCGTGGTCGCGAATGCAAGTGCCGCGGGCTCCCGCACCGCCCTGAAGAATTGCCGCACCGGAATCCTCGCGATCCATATCACCAACCCGAAGATCGACAGGATGAAAATCACTAGTGCGAGGTAAAGCGAGCCGATCAATTTGCCGAGATTCACCAGGACGCTCGGACCCTGCGTGCCAATCGTGTGCGCCATCGCCGCGCCTACGCCGATTGGTGCAAACAACATCACGTAATTCGTGAACGTGAACATGATCTGGGCGAGACTTTCCATCGCCCGGATGATTGGTTTCCCTTTTTCGCCAATCGCTGATACAGCGAGCGCAAACAGCACGCTGAACATGACGATTTGCAAAACGTCACCGCGCACCATTGCGTCAATCACGCTTGAGGGGAACGCATGGACGATCGTTTCGACCAGAGTCGTTGGATGATTTTGCTCGATAGTCTTAATTACATCGGTGCTGGTAGCGGCGAGAGTTACACC
>JBAQJG010000459.1:0-2474 GCA_049300145.1 Chthoniobacterales bacterium
TTTCGACGGGCTGTGGCTCAGCTTGGCTAGAGCGCCACGTTCGGGACGTGGAGGCCGTGGGTTCGAATCCCACCAGCCCGATTGATTTTAGAGGCGAACGCAAGCCTTTCTCTCAAGTGTATGGCTATCGACCGACCAGACCAAGGCCGCTTTGGACGGAATGTGCTGGGTACTGAGTTGGAGTGTTGCTGCTCCCATCCGGTGACGGGGTATTTCCGCGACGGTTATTGTCGAACCGACGCGACCGACGTTGGTCATCATTTCGTTTGCGCCGAGATGACCGTGGAATTTCTCGAATTCTCGGCACGTCGGGGCAATGACCTCATCACGGCGATACCAGAATACGATTTTCCCGGACTCAAACCGGGCGACCGTTGGTGTCTGTGCGTCGAGCGCTGGTGCGAAGCCCTTGAGGCTGATTGTGCGCCGCCGGTTGTGCTCGAAGCCACCTATGCGGGCGCGCTCGAATACGTGAGCTTGTCCGAACTCAAAGCCCACGCCAAATTGCTGTAGGGTCGCCACCGGAAGAGTGTACGATGCCAACCGGTCAGAGGTGCGGCGCTGGCGAAGCGGCCGACTCTCACCCTTCCAGCTCCTTGAGATACGCATCGTAGATCTCTCGACCGAAACACGCGAAAATGAGTTTTTCGGGCAGTGAGTTCTCCTCGAGAGACGCCACGGTCTCGCGGACCGCGATTCGCACGGCTTGATCAATCGGATAGCCGAAAATGCCGCAGCTAATCGCCGGAAAGGCGATGGTTTTTATTGAGTAAGCCGTGGCCAGAGCGAGCGAATTGCGATAACAGCTCGCCAGCAATTCCGGTTCGTTTCTCGAACCGCCATGCCAAACCGGTCCGACTGTGTGAATAACAAATTTGGCGGGTAGTTTGTACCCCTTTGTTATCTTGGCCTGGCCGGTCGGACATCCCCCAAGCGCTCGGCATTCCTCGAGCAGCTCCGGCCCAGCTGCGCGATGGATCGCGCCATCCACGCCGCCACCGCCAAGTAGCGATTCATTGGCCGCGTTCACGATCGCATCGACGGCCAACTTAGTAATATCGGTTTCGCGAACTGAGATGCGATTCTGAGCCGGCATGACTTTTCCTCGTCCTATCAGAAACTCTTCCTTTTCGTTAAGATCGAGATCGGGGAAGCGGTAGCTCCCAGAAGACGCCGTCAACATGGTTTCACAGCCTCATAAAAACAACTCGATGATTTTGCCCGAAATCGGTGGTATAAATCGCAAACACTATAACACTACTTCTTCTTGTTATTTATTTTGAATTCGCTATCTTTGTCCGATCATTCTATCAGCCGGCCACCAGTGATCGAACCAGAATCTCGAAGCACATCCTGCCCAAATTTACCCAGCTATGCCTGATTTTACGGAGATCATCGCCGACGATCGGGAAACGCCTTCCGGGATCCTGGAGTACTTAAGGGCATTTTCCGAGGTCCGGCTTCGCGTCGAGCACTTACTTACGGGTGACTACATTGTCGATAATACTGTGGTCTTCGAGCGCAAGGCGGCCGCCGATTTCGCAGCGTCATTGATTGACGGGCGCTTATTCTGTCAAGCCAAACGCCTAGCAGATCAAGGGCTCCGCGCAGCCATTATTATCGAAGGCAGTGCCTCCGATTGGAACAAACTAGATGTACGGCGCGAAGCCTTGCAAGGGGCGTTGTTGACGCTGAGTCTGGTCTTTGATCTCCCGGTCTTTCGATCGCGAGACAGAAACGAGACCTCGCATCTACTGGTGTACGCAGGACGGCAATTTGTGCGTCTGCGTCACGGCCATTCTTCGGTTTGTCGAGTGTACAAAGCGAAACGAAAGCGCACGCGTCAAATACATCTTTTAGCGACGCTACCTGGAGTCGGAGGAGATCGTGCGAAACGTCTACTCGACCATTTCGGAAGTATATACGCGTGCTTGACGGCGTCTCTGACCGAACTTCAGAAGGTCCCTACAATTGGGCCCAAGACAGCCGAAGCAATCCGCGACCTCGTTGGAGAGCACAGAGTGCCTCACCCTGAATCTTAAAATACAGGACGCTCACCACGATGTGATGTGGCTTTGCGACTATCGATCAGCCCGCTTTTCTGATCAAACACTGACATTGACGACAAACCTGTCCCCCTACTTTGTCCAGACTAATGCACGGTGCGAAAGGCCGGCTACGGTTTGTTGAAGCTAAAAATTCCGTACCGCATTGCTCCAACGTGGTAGGCCAACCAAATTCGCACCACCGCGAGTGCGAAGATCCGATTATTTAGGCTACGGTCGAACAAGAATCCGCGGTACCGCTTATCCTGTAGGACCCTTCCAAGGAAACGACGGATAGCGATCGACCAAGTTCGCTTCACCTGGTCGGTCAGGTCCTGTGAATCAGCGGCCCGAAATCCCGCTTCGGTCCCCGCATCGATGTATTCCTGCGCAGTCGCGAGGTTTGGAATTCGGCCTTCGCTGCAGATC
>JBAQJG010000460.1:0-3996 GCA_049300145.1 Chthoniobacterales bacterium
GATCGACATCGTTCAGCCTGCCAGCCATGAATTCTCTCAATCGATTTGCGGATCCATTTTACTGTATTACGCGGCTGATTGTCGGTTTGATGTTTGCCTCCCATGGTGGGCAAATAGTCCTGGGCATGTTTGGAGGAATGCCCGGTTCAGATAAACCGATGCTGCAAGTCGGTGGCTGGATTCAGCTTGTCGGGGGCTTGCTTATTGCATTTGGATTGCTCACGCGGCTGGCCGCATTCATCTGCAGCGGCGAGATGGCGGTAGCTTATTTCATGATTCACGTCGCTAACGCCGCAACGCCGATGGCCAAGTTTTTCCCAATCTCGAGCGCCGGACCAGAAGTTTCGAACAAAGGCGAGCTGGCGATCTTCTATTGCTGGTTCTTCTTGTTCGTTTTCTTCTACGGCCCCGGCCGCTGGAGCATTGATGCACTGATGGGCAAAGGAAAAGCAGCGGCTGCGACACGTTAGTTACACAAGATCGACATCTAAATTTGCATGCAACGCGCAACCTGTGTTGGCAACATTCTCGTCGCAGCGCTGGTAGTGGTACTTATGTGCGATCCTCTTTGTAACGCGCAAGCACAGGATTGGGCGAAGGAGCGCCTGAATAAATCGCCGCGTCACGGCGAGTGGGTCGATTTCAAATCAGGCGAGCGCACCGTCAAAGCCTTCGTCGTTTATCCGGAACGCAAAGACAAAGCACCAGTCGCCCTCGTCATTCACGAAATCTTCGGCCTGACCGACTGGGTGCGGGGCGTCTGCGATCAGCTTGCCGAGAACGGGGTCATCGCCATCGCACCTGATCTTCTTTCCGGGCAAACCTTTGCCCAAGGCGATCTCGATGGCCCTCGCAAGGCGATCTCCGCGTTGCCGAAAGAGCAAGTGCAAGCTGACCTCGACGCAACTTCGGATTACGCGCTCAAGATTCCAGCGGGCAATGGAACGCTCGCCGTCTGCGGATTTTGCTGGGGCGGTGGATGGACGTTCCTGTATGCGAACATGAATCCGAAATTAAAAGCGGCGTATTCATTCTACGGAACGGCACCGGACGACGCATCGAAAATCGCGAACATTCCGTGTCCGGTTTACGGATTCTATGCTGAGAACGACGAGCGGGTGAATGCGACCATCCGGAAAGCGGAAGAGCTAATGAAAGCAGCCGGCAAGAAATACGAGCCGGTGATTTACAAAGGCGCTACCCACGGCTTCATGCGCGAAGGCGAATCGCCAAACGCAAACGAAGCGAACAAAAAAGCTCGCGACGACGCCTGGGCGCGCTGGAAAACGCTACTGAAGCAACTTCGTTGACGCGTCGGAAGACGGGCTTCTAGCCGGTCAAGGCAGACAGGCCTCTGGCCTGTCGTTTGCGCCACCGACAGGCGGGACGCCTGTCGGCCTTGACAGCCGAGACAGCTGTCTTCCGTTTCGCCCGGAATGACGATAATACACAGCGCTATTTCGCGCCGGACAATTCGTCCACCAGCGGTTGCGCGTCGTAAACATTGCGCAACGCTTCGAGAATGGCGGCGGAATCGACAGACACTGCGCGCGCCTGTTTGTCGGTGAAAATGCAATCGAGCACAAGCGACTGAATGTTGCCATCGAAAATAATGCCGACGAATTCGCCCGCTTGATTCACCACCGGGCTGCCGCTGTTGCCACCAATGATGTCGGCGTCGGAAACGAAATCGAACGGCGTTGTCAAAGCCAGCTTGTTTTTCTTGTCGATCCAACGCTGCGGCAAGTCGAACGGCGGTTTATTTTCGTGCTCGCCGGCCCGCTCATACATGCCGGCAAAGTTTGTGAACGCGGGAATTTGTTTTCCGTTTTCCTCGTAGCCACGCACCCTTCCGTACGAGAGCCGGAGCGTGAACGTGGCATCGGGATAGGTGTTGGTCCCTTCCGTTGCGAAGCGCGCCTTCGCGATTTCGGCATAGGCCTGTTGCTTGATTTCTTCCTGCGTCTCGAAAACCTTCTTCGCCTGGCGCCCCGTTGCATCAATGGCAATCGCAATGTCGATCATCGGGTCGTGCACCGCTTCGAGTGCGGCCTTGCCGCCGGCGTAAAGTTTTTTCCGGAACGCGACATCTTTGAGCTGCGTTCCCTTGATCAATTCGGATGCGCGCTCGACCGGCGATTTGTCGCCCAGCACCATCTTGACCAGCGGATGGTTGGCGCCGAACGCGCTCGCGAGATCGGTAAATGAGTCGGTGAGCGTGAGCAATTCGACATCGTCATAAACCGGCTCGGTGGAAAAAACCTCCAGTTCGAGCGACTCGCGTGCGCTATCGCGAAATTCTTCGAAACGTTCGCCGTTTGGTTTTGCGCGTTCATCGGCGGCGCGGACGAGCAAGCGCGCATATTTGAAAAGCGTGCTGTAAAATGCGCGCGGTTGCCGATAGACGCCGAACCTGGGGCGCTCCATTTCGAAGTAATTGTAAACGCGCGCATTCTGGGCGACCTCGGCCTGCGCGTTCTTGACGCGATCATACGCGCTAATTGTCGATGTTAACTTTGGATCGCGCGAGATTGCATCCCTCAGTTTTTGTTCGCGGGCTTGCAGTGACTGCCAAACTTGCGGGTCGAGCAGGCCGGCCAGATAGCCGTCGTAGCGTTTGCGGTTATTTTGCACGCCAAAGAAATCGTCGCGAACGCGCCGCTCATTTTCGAAAGCGCGTTCGCCGAAACTGTGAAGGAGAACTTCGCGCCGCTTGAACATCGTCAAAATCCGCGGCAACTCGCGGTCGCGCATGTCGGCGAGCTCATCCACGATGAGTTGTCGATCCGTTTTGCCGGGATGGCCGCTTACGAACGTGAGCTCGCCGTCAACCGGACCGCGCGGGTTGAATTTTAAATAATTGTCGATCTTGGCGGGCTGTCCGTTTTCGTAAACACGAAAGAGGCAGATATCGAGATCGAAGCGCGGGTACTCGAAGTTGTCTGGATCGCCGCCGTAAAATGCGATCTGCTGCTCGGGCGCGAAGACGAGCCGGACGTCATCGTAACGTTTGTAGCGATAAAGATGATACGCGCCGCCCTGATAAAGCGTAACGACATCGGAACGAAGGCCGGTTTCGTCCTTGCTCTCCTTTTCAATCGCCGCGATCACCGACTTGCGCGCATCTGAGGCTTGCTCGCTCGTCATTTCCGATTTCACGGCGCCATCGACCCGCGCGGTCACATCTTCGATCGACATGAGCACGTTCAGTTCAAGATCGATACATTTCTTTTCCTCCGTGCGCGTTCTGGCGTAAAAACCATCGCGGAGATAATTGTGCTGCTCGTCGCTGAATTTCTGGAGCGCATCGGCGCCGATGTGGTGGTTGGTGATGACCAGACCAGTCGCGGAAACGAACGAGCCGCTACCACCGGAGTTGAAACGGACGCTGGCTTTTTGCAAACGATCGAGCCACAGGCGCGCCGGGTCGAAATGATATCTTTCATTGAGTTGCTTGAGCGGCGGCGAATTGAAGAGCCACATCCCTTCGTCGGCAAACGCGGATGCACCGAAAGCGACCGTGAGAATAAGAATTGACCAGCCGAGGAAGCGCAGGCTGCGCGAGGCGTTAGACATGCGCGCATCATAGGTCGCAGGCGTGAGCCCGACAACTCTTCTCAAGCGAGTTGGCCGGTCAGGGCGTGTATCGATCCAGGGCTGAATCGACCAGGGAAGGGTTGCGCCGGATTTCGGTGAACTTCCTGTGTTTTCGCGCACGCAGAACGCCGGTGGTGGCGATGGCGGCGAGCAAGGCGATGATCGTCACGACGACTATGATTTCAGCCAGAGCCGACACGGCGCGAGCGAACCTTTTCAACGCAGAGGCCATTACTACTCAAGACAGCAAAGCGGATTCCGGAGTTACAAAAAAATCAACAAGCCCCTTACCGCCTCTTAATAAGGAATGCGATTGCGTCCAGTAAGGGGCGGCTCTTGATTGATCGCCGTCGTGATCTTCGGAACTAAGCCACGAAAGGTCGAACGCCTCGATTTCAT
>JBAQJG010000461.1:0-2203 GCA_049300145.1 Chthoniobacterales bacterium
TCCGTAAAGCGCAAACGACGAGATGGACTGAACGATTTTGTCGATCTTGTCCGTGGTCACACCTTTGCGTTCCATCGCTATGCGCAATTTTGCGCAGACCTTGTTCATCCGTTCTTCGGAACGATGAAAACTCAGTGCGCGTCGCAGCTCTTCCGCTTCGTCGCCAGAAAAATCGGCCATTACCATTGCGATCTTAAGCATTTGCTCCTGGAAAAGGGGAACACCGAGGGTGCGTTTTAAAACAGGCTCCAGGCGTGGATCAAAATATGTGGGCGGTTCGCGTCCAGCCCGCCGCGCCAGATAGGGATGCACCATGTCGCCCTGGATCGGCCCTGGCCGGATGATCGCTACTTCGATCACCACATCGTAAAAACATTCCGGTTTCATCCGCGGCAACGTGGCCATTTGCGCACGACTTTCGATTTGGAATACGCCGATCGTGTCCGCGCGCTGCATAATCTCGAACGTCTTATGGTCATCTTTCGGGATGTGCGCTAAGTCGAGCGGACGGCCCCGTTCGCGGCATAACTCAAACGCATCCTGCATCACCGACATCATGCCGAGGCCTAACAAGTCCACTTTCACGATGCCTAGGTCTTCGCAATCATCCTTGTCCCATTGCGCCACGACGCGACCTGGCATTGAGGCGTTTTCCAGCGGCACAAACGAACTGAGCTTGTTCTGGCAGATAATCATGCCACCGGAATGCTGACCAAGGTGTCGTGGCAATCCATAAATTGCACGATAGAGCCTGATGAATGCCGGCATGCGCGGATGGTCTTTCGGCAAGCCTGCCTGTTCGATTTGCGATTCGAGCTCGAGCGTGTGGGGGAAATCGCCACTCGCAAAAAGATGGGAAAAACGGTCGATGATGCTCGGCGAAAAATTGAGCGCTTTCCCGATTTCGCGCGCCGCGCTGCGTCCGCGATAACTGATCACGTTCGCCGTCATCGCGGCCCCATGTTTGCCGTAGCGGCGATAAATTTCCTGGATTACTGCTTCGCGCCGGGCGCCGCTGGGAAGATCCAGATCGATATCGGGCCAGCCTTTACGGCTCTCGTTTAGGAATCGTTCGAAGACGAGATGATTTTCCACCGGATCGACCGGGGTAATCCCGAGGCAATAACAAACCGCGCTGTTCGCGGCGCTGCCCCGGCCCTGGACCATGATGTTGTGTTCGCGACAGAAATTGAGGATGTCCCAGACGATCAAAAAATAACCGGGAAACCTGAGCTTGGTAATAAGTACAAGTTCTTCTTCGAGCTGCTGCTTCACCTTGGTGCTGATCGCAGCGTAACGTTGTTGCGCGCCAAACCAGACAATAGTGCGCAAGAATGAATCCATCGTATGATCAGTTGGCACCGGGTATTCGGGAAATTCGTACCCGAGGTTTTCGAGCGAAAACATGAGCCGCTCGGCCAAGCGCGCCGTGTTTTCAATTGTTTCCGGCAAATCCGCGAAAATTGCTCGCATTTGCCGATCGCTCTTCAGATAGCGGTCGGCATTTTGGGTTAGCAATTTTCCAGCAGCATCCAAATGCGTATGCTCTCGAATACAGATGAAAACATCCAGCACTTCGCGCCCGTACGGCTTCGCGTATTTCACCCCGTTTGTTGCGAGAAGCGATAATCGGTGTGCGCGTGCCAGATCGATCAGGTCGCGATTAACGCGTTCTTCACCCCGAATGAAATGCCGCTGAATTTCAACGAAAACATTTTCGCAGCCGAACGTGTCGATCAGAAATTCCGCACGGTCTTCTACAGACTGGCAGCCTGTGCTCCCCGATCCCAAGAGCGCGACTAACCCTTTCGCAAATTCCGGCAGCTCGTCCCATCGCACCGCGCATTTTCCTTTCTCGCTGCGTAGATGCGCCTTGGTCAGCAGTTCGCACAAATTTTTGTAGCCGGTGCGATTTTCAACCAGCACAGGAAGAACTGCACTGTCTTCCATCGACAATTCGCAGCCAATGATCGGGCGGACATTATGTTCGCGCGCAGCGACGGAAAATCGTTGCGCACCATAAACCCCGTTGCGATCGAGCAAAGCCACCGCCGGCATTTCCAGCTCGGCGGCGACCTTAGCTAATTGCTCGGGAAATGAACCGCCGCGCAAAAAGCTAAATGCGCTGCACGCATGAAGTTCGACGTAGCTCACGACGTGTCATCCTGAGCAAAGCCAAGCGGAGTCGAATGATCCCCAAGGG
>JBAQJG010000462.1:0-5759 GCA_049300145.1 Chthoniobacterales bacterium
GGCGGCTGCCGTTCGCGAACGAAGAGAAACAAAATCGTGCACATGAAGAGACCGGCAAAGAAAATGCCGATGGCGATCAGCACACCGAGCTGTGAGAAGCCCAACGAACCGCTCAGGACAAGCGCGAGAAAGCCGACAGCCGTCGTGAGCGCGCCAAAAAAAACAGCGCGGCCAAGTTTTGCCACTGAGGTGGCGATGGCATCACGGTGCGATTCTCTGTCAGTCCGCGCTTGCTGGTAACGCCCAAAGATAAGGATGGCAAAATCGACGCCCAACCCGATCAGAATCGCGCAGAACCCGACGGCGACCATGCTCAGACGGCCAAAAACCAAAAGGCCGAAGGCCAGCGCCACCAAGCAGGAGAGCAGAAGCGAGAATCCCATTCCGAGAAGCGGAATCCAACGATGAAAGCCAAAGAAAAAGAAGATGCCGACGAGCAAAATCGATCCGAGCAAGGTGGCGACGATGTCGTAACGCATGCTCAATGAAATCTCGGCGACATAAGCGGAGCGGCCAGTCACCAGGACTTCGAGCGGTCCGCCCTCCCAGCCTTCGCGTGCGTGGGCGCGAAACGCATTCACCTGCCGCATCAAGCGTTGACATTCGAATGCGCTGATTGAGGTCTGATTCGTGACCACGAGAAAAACTCGCATCGTTCGGTCGGGAGAGGTGAGGGGCTGTTCCTCTTCGAGGGCGTTGCCTTCGGCGAAAGGTTTGAGCACGGGCGCGATCAAGCCCAACGGATCGAACGAGAGCTCGAATTCCGGTCGCGGCGAGCCCGCTTCGATCTGCTGATGCAAGCGACGCAGGCGCTCGCGCATTTTTTCCGGCTGCAAGACCGACATTGTCTCGTCGAAGGCGGCCGGCGCGAGATTCAAGAGCAGCGGCACGGCAATCGATTGCAGATCGCGAACTCCATCCGGCGTCTCCATCGGCGAGCCGGCCAGCACGCGCTCGCACCAGGGTTGATGACGCAGATTGTTCGCGAATATCGGCGCGAACTCTTCCAGTTGATCGACGTCGGCCGGAAGGCACAGGAGGGCGAAGGTGAGTTCGCGAGTCTGCTCGAAATCGCGATCGTAAATCTTTAATCCGGCAATGGAGCTGAACTTGGCGGGCAAAATGTTGACCACGTCGGAGTCAAGCCGCATCTGCGTGACGAGGATCGCGATGCAAACGGTGGCGAGCGCGGCCACACCGCACCAAACGAGCCCACGCCGCTGCGTAATAACTCGGGCGATGAAATCACTGATCCGCATGAGCGAACCACGAATGAACACGAATCGACACGAAGTTGCCAATCCTGCGTCAGCGCTTCGGGTTTCTATTCCAGAAACTTTTCTTGGACAGCAAATGAAGCCAGCCGCTCATGAACCCTCACCTAGCGCTGCGCGTCCGCCTCTCCCTAAGGGAGAGGATTGCGGTGAGGGCAATAGATTGCGTACGATTTTCAGAACGCGTTTGGTGTCACCAACTCGCGTTGTTAGAATCGAAGTAAAAAGGTTTCCGCACCGGCGACGTGCCGCACTAATCGTCGCTCCTGGGCGTGAATGAGTTTGTCGCGCAAAGCGAGCCAGCCACGCAATTGCGGCGGCGCTTGTTCGATTGGACCAGACCAGCCCCCGCGCGCGAACGGGCCCTTCACTTCGGCGAAGTTCGCGTCTTCCCGCAAAAACAAAAGCGTCACGCCTGGGCCTTTTGAAAACGTCAGCTCGAGCTCGCCATTCGTGGAAAAGCGAACAAACACATCACCGATGAGCGTTGTTCCCGGCGCGCGATATAAAAGTTGTCCGGCGCGTATCTGCCAATCGTTTGTCGGTTCGGCAAATTGATGCCGCGAAATCGTCGCGCAACTCGTTAGGTTGGCAATCGCGCACGCCAGGAGAGTCCACTTGCCGAGGCGAGTGAGGTCACTCGCCCCTATCTGGCCGCTCATGAAATCGCGCCGATTGTTGCGGGCGAAACCTGCGACTCTTCTTCTTTCGGCACGAGCGTAAGCCGGGGCGAGAGCGCGAAGAAACGTTGCGCGTTCACGAAAAAGTAAAACAGCCACATGCGCCATTTGATGGCGAGACTCTTTCCTTCGTTGCCTGCGAGCACGGCGTTGACGGCGGCGGCGATTTGCATTGTGTCGGTCGGGTTGAGAAACACCTCGATGAATTCCTTGCCACGCCGATACCACGCGTTCACGAACGTGAGATAGATGTCCATGACATGATTGACAGCGCGCGCTAGTTCTTGAAAAGGCGCCGCTTGCGCGATTCGTCGTGCAAAACCTCGTCTAGTGTGTCGGCGGCCTTTTCCGCGGACATGATCGCCAAAAAAACGCCGCTGCTGAAAACCGGATCGATGAATCCGGCGGCGTCGCCCACGAGCAGCCAGCGGTCGCCGAAAAGTTTTGTGTTCCGGTACGAGTAATCGCCGGCAGAATAAACCGGCGAGACGCGCTCGGCACTTTTCATTCGATCGAGTACCATCGGCTGTTCGTCGATGCATTTTTCGAGCGCCGTTTCCGGCGAAAGTTTCATCGCGCGAAACATGGGTGTATCCATGACAACGCCGATGCTCATGCGCGTGGTCGTCAGGGGAATCATCCAAAACCAGCGGTCGAGGCCGCGCACCATTCGGATAAGTGTGCCGTCAATGCCCTCGGCGCGATCGACGTTTTCGTAATGCGCGAAGACGGAAAACTTCTGCAGATGATCGTACATCTTTTTGACTTTGAAAAAACTGCCGAGCATCGTTTGCCGGCCGCTGCAATCGAGCAGATAGCGAGCTTCGATTGTCGATCTTGCGCCGGCGGGCGTTTCCATGTCGATCTTCGCGCGATCGTTTTCGAAAGTGATGTTCTTCACCTCTGTTTCTTCGTGGACTTCAGCGCCGTTTTCGCGCGAGTGATCAAGCAAAAGCTTGTCGAACTCGGAGCGAGTGACCTGATAGGCGCGATCGCGTCGCGCGTGGAAACCGTCTTTGAAGTAAAACTTTGCGCCTTTCGTTCCGCAGGCGGCGACAATTTCGCCGCCGAATTTCGGCAGAAACGTGCGGTCAAGTTTTTCGCGCACGCCGAGGCGATCGAACGTTTGCGTGCTAAAAGGCAGGAGCGATTCGCCGATGTGAAAGCGGGGAAATTTTTCACGCTCGAGGACGATGACACGCCGGCCGGCGCGCGCGAGCAAGGTCGCCGCAGTACTGCCAGCCGGGCCCCCGCCGATGATGGCGGCGTCGTAGATGTCGCCGTCGTTCTTCATCCGAAGCTCATGTTAGCAAAGTTCGCGGTGAAGCAAAGCAGATCGGCTGAGCGGGGGCGATGCTACTGAGGTTGCGGCATTCCACGATCCAAATTAACAGAATATCTGAGAATGAAATTGATCGACCGGTCTGTCGGCCGCGAGTTACTGGTCAATGTGCTCTTCGCGATCCTGGTGTTGAGCCTTGTTCTGGTGGTGGGCAACATCTTTCGCAAGTTACTGCCGTTGCTCGTGAACCACGATGCACGATTTTTGACTTGGCCACGCGCGATCCGATGGCGCTCTTTGGCAGCGACCAGGTGATCGACGAATTTCCCGGGCGCAAAATTTACGTCGGCAAGAAAGAAGGAAACAAGCTCGAGAACGTCACTGTTTTTGAAATGGGCGCCAACTCCATGCCGATGAAGGTGACCTACGCGCGCATCGGCATGCTCGAGGCCGATCTGCCGAACAAGCGCATCCTCATGCATCTTACCAGGCGCGTTACCAAGAGCGCGACGAAAGGGAGGTAGAAGCCTACAGCGCCGGTTCCCGACCGTCCGGTCTTGTCAATCCGAAGGCGATTGAGGCAATGCGCGAGCTGGGCTGCGATCTCAGCGGGCAGCGCTCGAAATCGATTGTCGATCTTCGGGACATCGAGTTCGACTTTGTCGCGACGATGGGTTGCGGCGATGCCTGTCCATTGGTTCGTGCAAAACGCCGCGAAGATTGGGACATCCCAGACCCGAAAGCGCTCCCGCCGGAAGAATTTCGCGCCGTTCGCGATCTTATTGGGAGCAAAGTCAAAACTCTGCCCAAGACGCTGGAGTGAGCACCCACGAAGCGAAGATGGAACGTGCAGTCCCTTGCGCGTTGCTAAGATTCAGGCGGCGAAGCGCAATTATTTGGCATCGTCTGGCGGAGCAGCCGATCCACCTTCAAAAATCGCCCGCCGGAAGAATTCCCCCACTGTTCAGATTTCCTCCCGTGACGGTCGAAGCGAAAGAGAAGTGGCCTCGAGCCATCGGTAACGCCGACTCTGGAATAATGTGGGAAGGCGAACTGAAAGGGTATCCCACAAACAGACGGCCACGCAGGCCAGCACCAAACCTGAGGCATAGGGTCGTAAAACATTGAGGAGCTCGATCGCCTCGAGAGACGGATTCAATTTCTTATCGATTAGCATCACGTGCGCGATCATGGTCAGGCTCGCGAACGAGATAATAAAATGGATCACACTTAACCTAACGCTCACAGCGAAGGCGACCGCGCTTACGACAGCGCCCCACATCAGGTAGCGCTCATGCATTTGCCCGAGCAGCGCGAACATTAATAGCCAGGGCGTGGCGATTGCGATAAGCAGCCGAGGATCGCGATCTCGGGTATGCCGTGCGGCGCCACGCGCGCAGAGTGCTAATGCGCCTAAGTAAAGTAGGCGCAACGTCCATTGCAGCGTGATTGCTAAATGGAGAGATCGAAACTGACCCGACCAGAAGGGATCCTTTAGCGACCAGCCGAGGTTCGAGAGAAGCGACGGGAGATTGTAGCAAGAACTGATAAAAAGATAGGGATAATGCTCGCTGCCATATACGAAGCCAATTTGTAGCCACGCGAAGCTGCCGCCATCGAAAGCACCGATGACAAATACCGCGAGCGCAGTGAGACCGGCGATCCACGCTCCCGTATGGCGCAACCCGCGCCGTAAGAGGAATAACGAGCTCACGGCGGCCACGATCGCGAGGGAAATCCACGCTACTGGATTGCGGAGGAGCCATGGCGAAGCTACCAATGCGACCGTTGCAGTGAAACCAGCAAGCATGCGCATCGCGCGGGCCCATTTTTTTTGCCACAATGGCCAGAATACAAAAAAAGGCGCGACGAATAACAGCTGGCCTTTGAACATTCCGCCTGCGGCCAGTAGGCAGCCACATAAGAACCAACGATTCTTCAAGGCGCCGAGCACAGCGAACAGATAGAAAGGCACGATCCATACGTCCCATTGTGGCCAGCCATGCGCATCGAGAATCATGGAAGGCTCAAGCCACGCAAGGGCCGCCGCCGCTAAGCCGCAAACCCAGGCGCGATACTCTCGCGGGAAAACTCGCAAAAAACGCGTCGTCGTCGCACCGACTGCTCGCCGCAGCCATAAACGGACGAGCAGAAAAATCGCAATCGCGGAGATCAGTTCGCATAAGAGATTGGCCTTGAGCAGAACCCCGACATAATGCGGGTGGCCGTCATCCACGCCCGGGAATTCTGTGCGCACCTCTTTTGCCCAGATCGACATCACCAAAAGCCGCAACGGCGGATAATCGAGACCGTAATCGTTCTCATAAGCCTCGCGTTTCACCTCATCATACAGCGCGAAATAGCCGCGGAAGAATGCAGCCCATGAATTCGTAGAGATCTCATCAGGTGATAATTCGCGAGCCTCTGCCAATGTCTCGCTGCCCCAATAAAAGCCGTTGACGATGTCGTGCTGGAAACGCACGTGTCTCGTCGTTTCCCACGTCCAGCGTCGTAGTTGAACCC
>JBAQJG010000463.1:0-1777 GCA_049300145.1 Chthoniobacterales bacterium
AGGTATGTTCTGACCGCTCCCCGCGAAGATAACTTGCGGCTAATCGTCGCAGTTCTTCATATACTTCTGGCATCAACTTGGCAAGCGCCTCCGCATCAGTCTTCGCGGAGGTTGGATCAAGGTTTAAGCGTGCCATTCGTTGAATCGACTTTGCGCCGGTTATCCGGCCCTTTTGCGGGTTGCGACTCATCCGCATCCTTGGATTGTGAGACAACAAACTTATACCACTCGGCAACATACGTTGTCTATGGGAAAACCTGGCGATCCGAACACTGCCGGAGGCCGTGGTTGTTCGTGTGGCAATTCTAAACTGACAACCAGCCGCTCCCAAAGGCATCACTTGGTCGAGCGAAGGCTTGAGATCGGGACGGTCTTTTGGCCAGATCCGGTGACGCCAGTAAACTTCTTCGATCGCTCGTTGATACGCGACACGATCTGCGAGAGTCAGCATCGTGCGCTGCCGCGCAGGCTTCGCGGTCGTGCGGAGGGAAGCCAACCGCGGCGACAGGTCCGGCGATCTGTTCGGCAAATTAAAAGCCGACGTCAAAGTGACAACGCAGACGAGCAAAAAGAGCGCGGCTTACGCGTTGCGAATTCTGTTCGTCACAGGGTTGAGGATTTTGTCAGAAACGCGACTTGCTTGCCCAGCACAAAAACCGCAGGCGCCGAATCGAAAGGGATGCAGGGATGCACGGATGCACGCTCAAACGGAGATCGCACTCGCCCGTAAAGCCCGAAGCCCTGAAACCTTTTTGCCTTGAATCACTGAATCCTGAATCAGTGAATCATTGAAAGAGTGTTGAAATGGTAGCAAAGGTTCAGTGGAGCGAGGCATCGTTTTGTCGCGCGTGTCGGCAAAAAGTGACAGCAATGTTACTTTTGCGGTCTAACGCGCCATACGGATGGTTGTCTATATTATCGACATGAGAATCGTGATTTCACTTTTTCATCAATCAATATGAAAGCGAATTGGGAAAGGAGCGCTGTAAACATGAAACCTATGACATCCACGCGGACACGTGCTGGTCGTTTCCTCAGTGATCGATACGCGTACAGGGAACGACCAAATTATTTGCCAGAGCTCGTGGTCTTCGGAATAATCGTGACCACCGCAACCTGGCGGGTCTTGTCGCTGGCGAACGCCATGGCGACACTGAGACAAAACGGAATCGGAATGGGGAGGATTTATGAGCTTGTTAATTATTGCTTACTGCCTCGTGCTGCGAGCCCTCGATGCTTCATCATGAAAAGGCAGTCGTAGCTTTCTCACCGAATGCGGCGGCTGCCTTCCGGGAATCTATTTTTAATTTCCAGTTTTAATTGATCGGCATCGTCGGGTCGTCCTCTGAGTTTTGCTGCTCTTCGTAAACAATGGCAGCGCGTTTCGTTTGTTCTTCCATCGGAAGAGTTTTTCATTTCGCTATGATTGTTTGTACGGCGGTGTAAAGCTTACGATCTGATGGGCTGAGCCTGCCAGTAAGCTCGAATCCTTCGCCTTCAGAAGACACGACTTTACCGTATTCCATGCGATTAGTCTGCAAAACAAACATCGCGCGCAATCAGCAGCGATTAGCACGTGCCCGCGTGCGTCTAGCGCACAAGCTCCTATAAGAGCCATAGCCGGCCGAACGCAGGTGAATCATTGCCGCGGCGTTACAAAAAAGGCGGTGCCTCTTTGTAGATGCAGCTAGTTCGCCGAATCCCCCAAAGCCCCTAACCCGACTGCCTTGGGGACCTTGGAATCGTTTTGTCGGGTAGTCGGATAGCAGTGCCTGGT
>JBAQJG010000464.1:0-8482 GCA_049300145.1 Chthoniobacterales bacterium
GCAGCATACTCGGCGCGGAGTTGCTCGCTGTGGCAATAGACGCAGCCGTTAGCGGCGTAAATGTGGCGACCGCGCTCGGCCATTCCCGATTGCGGCATTGGATAGATATCGGTGCCTTCTTCGTCGGATTGCGGCTCGAGATGTCCGATTTGCAGATTCGGAATTAAGATCAGGCCCACCCATGAAAAGGTGAACGTCCCAAAGATTCCGAGAACGAGAGGGACGAATCCTTTCATAGGTGCGGTTCAGAACCCTCCGCTTCAACTGGATTTAAAAACGTTGGAACGCTGGATGTGCGGCCCAGGCCCAACAGCATCAGGCCAAAATGGAAAGCAAAGATAAAGTGCGCGGCCGTCATCAAGAGCCCGGCCAAGCTGCGCCCGCGCAGATACGGAAGGATCGTTTGTGTACTCTCGCTGAAAGCGAGCGATGGATTTTCCATGTTCGCGCCTTGCAGGAGACCGCCGGGGAGCAGCATGACCGTCATCAGACCGATGCCATAGACCGAGGCCCAAAAATGCAGTTTGATGAGCGAGGCATAACGCCACTCGCGGCCCACCAGCCGGGGCACGATGTAGTACATCGAGCCGAACATCACCATGGTAAAAAATGCGTAGAGGCCGAGATGCGAATAAGCAATGCTCGCTTGGGTGAAATTGACGTAGCGGGCGACGGAGCGCAGCGAAATCAAGACGCCGACCACGCTGAAAACCGTGTAGGAAATCGCGCCGAACACAGTGAAGCGCAGTGTCGGACTGTAGCGCATGAGCGGGAAATACCCCTGCATCGTCATGTGATGATTGAGCCCAACGGTGGCGACCGGAATGATGGTGAGAATAGTCGCGGCAATGCTCGCCGTGATCATCCATGCCGGAAACGGTCCATCGACGAGCCGTTGCATTCCGGTCCAACTGGAGAAAAACGCGTAGGTCCAGAAACCGATTGCCGCCAGATGATAACTGTAAACCGGGCGGCCGATCACTTTCGGAATCATGTAATAAGCGGTGCCAAGCCCGATCGCGCCGAGCCAGAGAAAAAGCAGATTGTTCGCAAACCACCAAGCCACGGCCGCTTGCATCACGCCCTGCACCGGCACGACGAAGAGCATCAATTGCGCGGCCGCATAGAGCCACGGGAACCAGAGAAAGGCGCCGAGCAAATACCATTGCGTGATGAAAATCTGATCGCCGCGCCGGAAACGGAACATGAGCACGGCCCAAGAAACGATGAGCGAGTAAGCGACGAAAAGGACGATCGCTGCGTAAGGCGGAAACTCGAGCCATTGATAACCGGTGCTGTCGCCCGCGAGAATTCCGCCGACGCCGAGCAGCACCCCAAAATTCCAAAAACCGCCACCAGCTACGAGCAGAAGTGGATGTCGCAAAACCGTGCGGCACAACCGCGCCATCAACCAAATGGCCGTGCCCATGCCGGCCATCGAGGCCCATCCGTACACCATCACGTTCATGTGCGCCGGTCGCAGCCGGCCCCACGTCAGGAAACTGACGCCGGAGAACATATCCGGCTCGTGCAATTTAATTGAAACGAAACCGGCCAGGAGCGTGCCGATGAGCAGCCAGACAATCGCCGAAGTATAGAACATCAACACGGGCACGCGCGTCGATGCATCGATCAATGCACGCTCGATTTGCTCGACGTCACTCGTCGGCATATCCGTTGGAACGGACGGTGGTTTCAGCGGAATCTCAGTGGCGTCCATGTTGTGCGGGAAAGATCGACAGGTTCATTCGCGGCGGTGAAATCAAAATATTCATGGCGTTTTGGCTGGAACCGGAGTGGGAGAAACGGGGGATGATTGCGGTGGCGCTGGTGAAGCAGAGGGTGTCGGTGGCGCCGTCGCCCCGGTCGCAGCGCCGGGAGCTACTGGTTCAGGTGTGGCAATCGGACCAGCCGGTTCCGGTTTCTTCTGCGCCAACTCGGCGACGGTCGATTCCATGGCGCGGGCGACCGGAATCCGCGCCACGCCTTTGTTCTTGTCGATCCAACCATAAGAGGTGAGCGCTTTGGTGTCCTCCTCGCGCGCTGCCTTAAGTTTTTCTTCCCGCGCCTTGGCGCGTTTTTGTTCGTAATCGTCGCTGCGCGGCGCGGGACCGATGACGGCGAGCACAATCACACCGAAAAGCGCAAACAAAAGGACAACGCCAAGCCAGGTGGAGAAGGGCGTGCGCGATCGCGTAATTTGGCGGATTGATTCTGCGTCGGCCATGTCAGTTGGTTAACTTGAGGGACTCAATCAAGCGCGGATCGCGCATCGGAAAAAGCGACGTCCTGGTCACGATTTTTAGATAAACGAAGCCGAGGGTCGCGCCGATTGCGATCACGGAAACAAAATCCCAAATGCTCACGTGCACGCCGGTTCCATGTAGGGCGGGCAAGATGACGATGTACATGTCGAGCATTTGCATGAAGACGACCCACGCAGCGACGTAACAAAGCTGATGCGGATGTTTTTTGATTGAGCGCAGAAGGAGAATCGCGAAGGGCCCGAAGAAGCGCCCGATCACCAGAATCATGCTCATGGCCCACCACGACTCGGTGTTTCTGGTGATGAAATACTCCGTCTCTTCCGGCATGTTCGCGTACCAGATGAGCATGTATTGGCCAAAGCCGATGTAGGCCCAGAAAACACAGAAGGCCAGCATCCATTTCCCCATGATGTGGTAATGCTCCAGTGTCACGACCTCCTTCAAATAACCGGCGCTGCGCAGAGCGGTGATTACGAGCACGAGCAGCGACATGGAGCTGCCGGCCGCGCCCGCAAAAATGTACACGCCAAACATGGTGGAGAACCAGTGGTAGTTCAGGCTCATCAGCCAATCGAACGCGCCGAAGCTAAGTGACAACGCGAAAAGCGGCAGCGCGGTAAAGGCGACTTTGCGCATCAGGATCGTCGAACGCGGGTTTCCGTCCTTATCCTGGCGAACCGACAACCGGCGCAAGAAGAACGAGGCGAGAATGAAAAATCCGAAGTAAAAAATCGTGCGTCCAAGAAAGAAGCCCCAGTTGAGGTAGGCGCGTTTGGAATCGAGCGAGGTCTCGTGTCCGGGCGGAATGTTCATCCATTCGTAGAGGTGGCGACGGAGGATGAGAATGGGCACGAAAAAGACGGCCATCACCGCCAGGAGCAATGCGATGTTCTCCAGTTGGCGTCTCACCACGACAGACCATTCCGCGTCGGTGGCGTGATGCACGATCGTCCAGAACAAACAGCCGGCGCAGAGCGTGAAGAAAAATGCAAACGCGAATAACCAGGAAAAACTAAATTGGTGCGGATTGATCATTGCGCCCACGACGCTCAAGACCAAAGCAACAAAGGCGACCAACCCAAACAGCAGCGAGAGCCCGGCAAAGCGATTGCCCTCGAAATATTCGCCTTCCGGTGTCGGCAGCGCTTGCGAACGATCGCTCATTTCTTCTCCATTTCTGCCTGATGTTCCTGCGGGACATCGACAATCGCCGCGTTCTGGCTGCGCTGGAGCGCCCGGAGGTAGGCGATGATCGCCCAACGGTCAGCAACCATAATGTTTGGCCCGTAAGCCATCATCGTGTTCTTGCCGTTTGTGATGGTGTTGAAAATCTCGCCGTCAGCCATTTTGCGGATTCGTTCGTCTTGCAGGCTGACCACGGTTGCCAGGCCGTATTGTTTGGTGATGCCGTTGCCGGCGGCCGTCGCGCCGTGACACATAACGCAAGTGATGTTGAAGCGCTGCTGGCCGCGTTCCATCAACTGGCGGGTGACCTCGACCGGAATGCCCGTGCCCCAGCGATCACCCATCTTACCGGTGTCGTAATAATCCGTGCCGACGCTGAAGGCGAGATGCTGAGGCGAAACCGGGTCTTCAGGCGGCGCGTTGCCGGACGAGTTTGCCGGCTTCGGCATCTCATAACCGATCGGCATCGTTCCGGCGACCGGCAGGCGCGGGCCACGCCCATCCGCAAAAAACGCGAGCGGCGCTTGCGCCCGCACTTTCATCTGGCGAACCATGTCGGGGAAAATCTCGAGCGGCGCGCCAGTGCTCTTCTGTCCACGAAATCCGAAGACGGCGACCAGCGCGACGCCGAACAACAGAAAAATGAGAAGGAAGCCGCGCAGCATAGTTTAATCGTCGTGAATGATGGTGATATGTTGCCCGCCGGTTTTCTCGAGCAACTCACGCGCTTCGACTTCGGTGAAGCGCGGATCACGCGCTTCGATCACGAGAAAGAAAGCATCGTTGGTTGCGCGGCCGAAGCGTTCCCAGTTAAAAATCGGATGATGCGGGCGGGGGAGACCATTCATGATCAGCATCGCGAAAAACGCAGAGAACGCCGAGAAGAGAATCGTGAGCTCGAACATGATCGGGAAAAAGGCCGGCACCGTCATAAAGTTCGTCGGCTTTCCGTGCACGATCAGCGGATACAGGATCGAGGAGGGACCGAATTCCATGACGACCGCGGTGAGTAAACCCGAAATGCCGCCGGCCAGGACGACTGCGCTGAGCCACGATTTTTTCAATCCCATCGCTTCGTCCATGCCGTGGATGGGGAAGGGCGAGTGCACATCCCAGCGTTTGAAACCGGCATCGCGCACCAGTTTTGCGGCTTCATAAAGCGTCGCCGCGCTCGGATACTGCGCGCCCATCCCGTAAACTTTGTGGCCGGACGGGGTTCTCACGCGCGCTCCTTTCCGCCGGGCGCGATCGGATGATGTTCAGTGGGGGTGGCATAATGCGCGTCCGCTTCCGGCAAAACGATCTTCACTTCCGACATCGCGATCATCGGCAGAAAACGAACGAAGAGCAGAAAGAGCGAAGTGAAAATCCCGAGCGTGCCGATGAAAGTCCAGAGATCGACCCAAGTTGGTATGAACAAGCCCCAGGACGACGGCAGAAAATCGCGATGCAATCCGCCGACGATAATGATAAAACGCTCGAACCACATGCCGGCGTTCACGCACATGCAAACGAAATAAACGACGAAAATATTTCGCCGGCACCAGCGGAACCAGAACAGTTGCGGCGAGAGCATATTGCAAAACAACATGCCCACCCACCAGTACCACCAGTAGGGACCGAACACGCGGTTCCAAAAGGCGAATCGCTCGTAGGCATTGCCGCTGTACCAGGCCGTGAAAAATTCCATCATGTAGGCATAGCTGACGAACGAGCCGGTCAATAAAATGATCTTCGCCATTTTGTCGATGTGCTGCGGCGTGATGATGTCGTACAGCTTGAACATGGCTCGCGCCGGCAGCATCAACGTCAGCACCATGGCGAAACCGCCGAAAATCGCGCCCGCCACAAAGTAGGGTGGAAAAATGGTCGTGTGCCACGTGGGCAGAATCGAAGTCGCGAAGTCGAATGAAACAACACTGTGCACGGAAAGCACCAGCGGCGTGGACAGACCCGCCAAAAGCAGATACGCCATTTCATAATGACGCCAGTTGCGGTTCGAGCCGCGCCAGCCGCAGGCAAAAAAACCGAACAGGAATTTCCTGATCTTCGAGGTGGCGCGATCGCGCAACGTCGCCAGGTCGGGAATTAAACCAGTGTACCAAAACAAAACCGAAACAGTGAAGTAAGTCGAAACCGCAAACACGTCCCACACGAGTGGGCTGCGGAAATTTGGCCAGATGCCGTAATTGTTCGGCAACGGGGCAAGATACCACGCCATCCAGACGCGACCCACGTGCACTCCGGGAAAGATCGCGGCGCAGATGACCGCGAAAAGCGTCATCGCTTCCGCGGAGCGATTGATCGAGGTGCGCCATCTTTGTCGCAGCAAGTACAAGATGGCGGAAATGAGCGTGCCGGCGTGCCCGATACCGATCCAGAAGACGAAGTTGGTGATGTCCCAGGCCCAGCCAACCGGATGATTCAATCCCCAAGTGCCGACGCCGGTGGAAATTTGGTAACCGAGACAGAACAGACCGAAACTGGCGATCGTCGCAGTGATCGTGAAAGTGACCCACCACCAGCGCGGCGCCGGCTGTTCGACGGCGCCGGAGATCCTTTCCGTCACCCAGCTAAAGTTGCGCCGGTTCAAGACCAGGGGTGGGCGCGCGAGCGGCTGCTCGACCGAAGTCGCCGCGTCGCCTCTGATTGCTTCCGGTGCTGTCGGTGCTGCGTCCATATTTCAGAAACAAAGGCTTGCAGCCTGTGCCGACGGCGCGCTTTCAGCGGATAACGGCCACCACGGCCCTTGGCCGAACAGCCAATGCGGCTCTGTTCCGAACAAGATCGACCATCTCATGGCGTTTTTTCCTCCGGACTTGCCACGCCGATGTTCTTCGCATCCGGCATTTTTGGATTTGGATTGCGGATGCGCGCGAGATAACTAGTCCGCGTATTCACATTCAAATATTCGAGCAACCGATAATTGCGGTCCTGCTTCTTCATTTTCGATACGCGGCTTTCCGGATCTTTGATGTCGCCAAAGACTATTGCCTCGGTCGGGCAAGCTTGCGCGCACGCCGTGGTGAACGAATCGCGCGGGATGCGCGTATCCGGTGAAGCGCCGGCGCGCACATGGGCCGCGATCTTCGCCTCTTCAATGCGCTGGACACAGAAGGTGCACTTCTCCATCACCCCGCGCATCCGCACCGTGACGTTCGGATTTTTCTGCAACTTCACGACGTCAGGCGCACCCTTGGTCGTGAGAGGCGCGAAATATTCTTTGTAGATGCTGAATTGTCCGGCGATTTTCTTTTTGCCGACTGGTCGCTGGTTGTAATCGAAAAAATTGAAGCGGCGCACTTTGAATGGGCAGTTATTCGCGCAATAGCGGGTGCCGATGCAGCGGTTGTAAGCCATGACGTTGAGACCGTCCTCGCTATGGATGGTAGCGTTGACCGGGCAGACCGTTTCGCAGGGCGCGTTCTCACAATGCTGACACATCATCGGCTCGTGCACGATCTCCGGATTCTCCGGCCAATCGCCATTGTCCTGATTGAATGCTTTGTCGCTCGCATAATAGCGATCGATTCGAATCCAGTGCATCGTGCGGCCATGTCCCGCTTGTAACTTGCCCACGATCGGAATGTTGTTCTCGCTTTGGCAGGCGATCACGCAGGCACTGCACCCGGTGCAAACATTTAGATCGACAGTCATGCCCCACTGCTGCGGCGCGCCGAGCGGCGGATGGCTGTAGATGGACGGCAACTGATGCGGCATTTCTTCGGCGCCGGCAATTTCTTTAACGAACTCGTTGTCTTGACGGTAGTGATCGAGCGTTGCTTCGCGAACCAGGCCGCGGCCTTCGATGCTGAAATGTTCCTGCGTGATTGAGAGCGGATAAGTGCGACCGACCTTTGTCACCTTCACGCTCTCGATCGCCTGCCCGTCGGCCGCGATGAAGTGCGGATTGGATGACGTGCGCAGGAGATAGCCATTGAAGCCCGCTTCCTCACCGGCAGGACCCGTCTGTTTTCGTCCATAGCCCAATGCGATCGTCACTGAATGATCAACGTGCCCTGGTGAAATGAGAGCGGCGATGACCAATTCGCGTTTGATCGGCTCTTTGCCAACGCTTTTTTCGGTGACGGTGATCTGCACCAGGTCGCCGGTTTCGACGCCGAGCCTTCTTGCGAAAGCGGGACTCATCAGCGCAGCGTTATCCCACGTGAGTTTCGTCACCGGGTCGGGCAATTCCTGAAGCCAGCCGTTGTTGATGTAGCGGCCGTCGTCCACCGCATAACTGGCAACAAGCACGATCTCGGGCGAGTTCACCGTCGGCGCGGGCGGCGGTCCCGCGCCCCAAAGATTATGCGCCAGAGTTCCGGCCGTGTTTGAATTAAACGACGGCGGTCGATCGACCAACTGAATGTGCGCCGCAAACCCGTCACGGAGAAAGCCAGACCAGGCGGTCTGAAAATCGCCTGGCGGCGCGGTCACACGAAAAGTTTCCTGCACCAGCTCCGGGCCTTCGACCTTCGGACCGCCCAGTAACATGTTCATCAACTCGATTTCAGACAGCCCGCCGAAGAGAGGAAGAATCATCGGTTGGATCGACAAGTACGCGCCATCGGATGTGAGCGCGTCACCCCACGATTCGAGATAATGAGCGGCGGGAACATGCCACTGACTCAGCGCCGAAGTCGCGTCCTCGTAATAACCGAGCCGCACAATTTCCGGCACTTTTTTCTGCAGATCAGTCCAATCCAGCGGCAGTTCCTTCCGGCGGTCGCCCGCCAACGCGCGTGGCGCATTGTAAACGGGATCGCCCCCGAAAATGAACAGTTGCTCGATTTGTCCTTCGTTTATGTCATTTGCGAGTTTCAGAATGCTATTCCGACTCGGATTGCGGTGAAACTCGCGAAGAACCAAAGTCTGGCCGAGATTCTTGAGCGCAGAATTGATGCCGTAAACGATCAGTTGCACGACCACCGGCTGGTCCGGCCCCGCCAACACCAGACTCGCTCCCGGTTTTGCTAAAAGATCATTGGCTGCTTCGCCCAACCATTGCTCGTCGAAAGTGGCAGCGC
>JBAQJG010000465.1:0-4356 GCA_049300145.1 Chthoniobacterales bacterium
ATGCCAGAAAAAGTAAATATCCCCACCACGGGATCGACCGAAAATTGAAACGATCAGTTTTCATTTGCTCGATCCGGCAGCGCGGCGCGACGACCCTTCCTTTGTGATCGCGTTCCCATTCCCACCGTGACCGTCCCGCTCCAGCGGAAACTGCGACGCTCTCTTACTCCGGCGATCAGTTTTCTCGCTCTTTTCCGCACGATCCCGAATCCGCACGAGCACGCTAATGCAGGTCCGGAGTTGAGACGCTGGAATATCGGCGAGCAATTCATGTCGAAGCTCGTCCGCGGCCGCGTTGATTTGCGCGATCACCCGACGCGCCCGCCTGCCCAGATGCACCATTTTGCACCGGCGATCGTACGACGAACTCCTGCGCGTCACCCAACCGCCGCTCTCCAGGCGATGCAACAACGTCACCAGCGTCGGTTCTTCGATGCCGAGCCGCGCCGCGATCTCGGCCTGGGTGAGCGGGCCGGGAGCGACGGACAAGTGTAACAGTGTGCGCCACTTTGCCTGGCTCAAGCCCATCGGTTTGAGCCGTTCGTCCAGCTTTAATCGCCAGGCGCGGGCGGTTCCCCCCAGCACCGGGCCAATTGTTTCCGGATCGATCTTCGGCATCGTGAAATAGTTAGCGTGCTAACTATTTCGCATTTGTCAATTCGGCCCGGCCGGCTTTCAAGGAGGGCCGACCTCGAAGAGAATCACCGTTTCGTGGCGGTAATCTGTCACCCGCAGAATCGATCGAGCCCGGCGAGGCAGCCATTGTTCGATCGCGAGGGCGTCCTGTTCCTTGTCCGGCCGCACCAGGAAATATCGCGTTTCCCTCGGAAGGTCTGCGAGACGGCTCACATATCTGACGGGAGCGCGCATATAAAAGAAAAAGGGCTGATAATTTGGATCGACTGCGTAAAGAATCTCGTTTTGCGGAACAGCAGCATTCATTTTCGCAGCCACGCTTTTCACCTTTTGCCGATGCTCCAAAGCAATCGCCAGTAGCGGATAGCCGATCACCCCGGCAGCGACGGCTAAACCGACCAGTGGCCCCGCCACCCGCGACCAGAGCGGCTCGTTTCGCCTGCTCATCCAACTCGGTCGCGCGAAAGCGTTCTCTGCAAAACTTAGCGCCAAGAGCCAGCAAAACGGCGTCAACACAGGCAGCGAATAGCGCGGAGCGACACCCGGAATCAGATTAATAACGAAAAGCGGCGAGGCAGCACTCCATGCGAGCGAGCGCGCGAGTTCGCGCTGTCTATCATCTCGAAATTTGCTGAGGCGCACTAGTGGCAAGAAGAGTAGCCAGGGCAGGAAATAAACTAACGCGTGCGGGATGGTTAGAATCCAGGCCCAGAAGTGGAAAAACCCTCCCGTGATGCGGCCGACGGACTGCCCCGACCATTTATTCATCACTCGCTCACCCGCTGTCATTTGGATGAAGGGGATCGCCCATGCCGCAAATATGGCGAGCATTACGAAAATACCGATGAAATGCGCGGGATGAAAAAGCGATCTCCACTGCTTGGTTTGCCAAAGCAGAGCCAGAACTAAGGCATAAAAGAAAACAAGATGGACGGGCCCCTTTGCCAGCCAGCCCAGCCCGAGAAATATCCATGGAACGATCCATGTCAGCCACGGGGAGCGTTTCTGTTCCCACCAACTCAACCAGCAAATCATCGCCACCGCACAAAGGGAAACGTAAAGCGCTTCGATCTCAATCAAGCGGCCCTTTTCAATCATGCCGAAATTTGTCAACCAAATCAGTGCAGCGATTGTCGATCCACGCGCTCCCAGACTGGCGCGCGCGACCGTGACGAACGCGATCGCCACGGCCAATACGCAGAACACGGAAGGCGCGCGCGCCGTCCACTCGTTGCGAAGTCCGAAGAGCTTGAACGATGCGGCCACCAGCCAGTTGACGAGCGGCGGTTTACTAAAGTAGGCTGCGCTACCCACTCGTGGAATAATGTAATCGCCGGTCTCGAGCATGCGTATCGCCGGCAGAATCCGCCTTCCCTCTTCTCCTTTGATCTCGAGCGAACCAAGGGCGGGCAGATAAATCGCCGCCCAAATGAGAAGCACGATCAACAAACTGTTCACTCGCGAACGCATCGGACGTTGGATGTTGGACGTTGAGCGTTCAACGTTCAAATCAAGGTTACACAACTTGACGACTGCGCGTTACAAAGTTAAACTCAGGGTCTAGTCCGCGCTGATCGGAGTGGGAATTGGTGTCCCACTCCTTTTGGTCTGCGGGCTAGATGTTTTTATGAACGCGGAATTTATCGCCATGCTGGATTACCTGGAGCGGGAGCGCGGGATCAAACGCGACATCCTCCTCGAGGCGGTCTCCAACGCACTGCTCTCGGCTTCGAAAAAGAGTGTGGGCGCGGCTCGCGATTTGCGCATCGACATCGATCCAAAATCCGGCGACATCCGTGCACTGGCGAACTTGGTCGTTGTCGAAAACGTGCAAAATCCGCAAGACGAAATCGCGCTCATCAAAGCACTGAAGATCAAGCCCGACGCGAAGATCGGCGACACCCTCGAGATGGAAGTCACGCCGCGCAACTTTGGCCGTATCGCCGCGCAGACCGCTAAACAAGCGATGATGCAGCGTATCCGTCAGGTCGAAAAAGAAATGATTTATGAGGAGTTCAAGGATCGCGCCGGGGAAATCGTGAGCGGCACCGTGCGGCGTTTCGATCGCTCCGATGTGATTCTCGATCTTGGAAAATTCGAAGCCATCATGCCGCAACGCGAGCGCGTCGTCGTGGAAGATTATAACGTGGGCGACCGGCTCCGCGCGTATGTTGTCGCAGTCGAGAACGGAATTCGCGGCCCTGAAATCATCGTTTCGCGCAGCCATCCCAATTTTGTGCGCCGGCTTTTTGAGTTGGAAGTGAGCGAGATCGCTGATGGCACGGTCGAGATTCGCGGGATCGCGCGCGAGGCTGGTTATCGGACAAAGATTGCGGTCTGGAGCGCGAATGAAAAAGTCGATCCCGTTGGCGCGTGCGTGGGCATGCGCGGTTCGCGCGTCAAAAATATCGTGCGCGAGCTGAACAATGAGAAGGTTGATATCATTCGTTGGAGCTCCGATCCGAAAGAATTTGTGCTCGAAGCGCTCAAGCCGGCCAAGGTTAAGAACCTAGTCTTCGACACGGAGAAGAAAAGCGCGCAAATCTCGGTGGACGAGGATCAACTTTCGCTCGCCATTGGAAAAAAAGGACAGAACGCGCGCTTGACCTCGCGCCTCACTGGGTGGGAAATCAATATCGACAAGGACACTTCGGCCACAACTGCGGTTGAACAAAAAGTCGCCCAAGCCGCCCAAACACTTGCGGCCGCGCTCCCAATCACGGGGGAACAGGCGCTAACGCTCGTAAAATCGGGCTTCACCAATTTGGAAGGCTTGCGCGCGGCGGACGTGCAGGATTTTGTGGACATCCTCGCAATCGACCAAGGAAAGGCGCGCGAAATCCACGAAGCGATCCATCGAGAAAATGGCGTGCAGAAAAATGGCTCTGCTTAAAACGCTCGAGCCATGAGCGAAATTTTAGAGGAACAGAGATGCCAACAAAGACGACGACCAAGAAGGCGGCTCGCAAACCCACCGCGGGCAAAACCCTCAAGTCTGCGGCATCGAAAGCCAAGGCGGCAAAGAGCGACAACGTAGCATCGCCCTCAAAACCTGCGCGCGCCCAGTCTGCGGCAGCGAAAAGTCCAGCGAGTCCCGAGACAACCGCCTCCTCGACGCCCGCGCCACGCCCGGTTATCGAGAGCGTGTCGCTTATCGACGAAAAGAAACCGCGCCAGAAACGTGAAGACGGCGCAGTCAAGAGCGTCGTACTCCCGCCGATTTCGCGAATTCGGGCGTCCCTGGAGGCGCCTTCCATTCCACCTAAAGCCGAGAGGACGCCCGCGGTTGGCGCCACAGCAGACGCGCAGGGGACGGCGCCGAGTGCGATCGTCGATGGTACGATTGCGCCGGCTGCGGCTCCGCCAGAGCCGGAACTCGAGCCGCAGAAGATCATTCACATCAAGCCGCCGATCATCGTCAAAGAACTCGCCACTCAGCTCGGCCTAAAACCGCATCAGCTCATCGCCGAGCTGATGACGTTCAACATTTTCGCGAACATCAATCAAACCATCGAGCCCGACATCGCCTCAAAGATTTGCGAGAACCACGGGTTCGTCCTCGAAAAAGAGCGCCGGGAAAAAGGCGCCGGCGTCCATAAGATCGAGCAGGTCGTTGTCGCGCCGCCAAAGCCGGTCATCGCGAAGGAGGAGGAGCTCAAGTCGCGCGGTCCAATCATTACGTTTATGGGTCACGTCGATCACGGCAAAACGTCGCTGCTC
>JBAQJG010000466.1:0-5248 GCA_049300145.1 Chthoniobacterales bacterium
CGACGAGGTCGCGCAGGGCTCGGCGATGTGCGGTGCGCCAACGAACTTCGGCCAGAACATTCTGGTGATGTATCGGTCGCCAATCACGGGTTCGCCGTCACAAACGGCAGGCATTGAATTCGGCCCAGCCAATAAGGTGAGCAACCCGATGGGCTGTGACGAAGGAATCATGGGCAACAACGAAGTGAGCCCGGTCGCCACAACGCTGGGCCAGCCCGACGGCAGCGGTGGCTACACGACCTTGCCGGCGCCGGTGAAGCACATCTTTGTCGTTCACGACGATGCGTTGCTGAATAGAATTCTAATTGGCCGCTGTTTCCCGGTCGCATTCGGTGCGCCGGTGCCAAACGTGAGCGATCCGAGCGGATTGAATTGCGTTGATCTGCCAGTGGCTGATCTCGGGTCGAACGCGAAGACAGGCGGGAATTTTCCGACAACTGCGATCGATGCCGCCGGCAATCTTTACACGGTCTGGGAACAAGCGCCGATCAACGCCGGCGGTCAAGTGACCGGCGATACCCTGTTGAAATACAGCTATTCCACCGACCAGGGGAACACCTGGTCGGCCCCGATGACGATCGACACTTCCGGATCGCCCGTGGGGACATTGCACACCAATGTTTTTGCCTGGATCGCAGCGGGTGATGATGGCCGGGTTGGGATCGCGTGGTATGGCACACCGGGCCAGCCACTATTTCCTAGCAACGGCCCGGATTCCTGCGGATCGACTTGCGACTGGAGCTTGTGGTATGTGATGAGCACAAACGCACACAGTGCCACGCCCGCCTTTACCGTGCCGGTACAGGCGAGCGAGCATTTTGTTCATCGCGGCAGCCAGTATACTTTGATCGGCGGACAAACTGGCGACCGCACCCAGGGCGATTTTCTGCAGATGCGAATGGGCGCGCGCGGCGAAGCGGAAATCGGTTATTCCGATTCTAACAATGTCGATCAAGCATTCGCGCCGCACGGAATGTTCGTTAGGCAAAATGGCGGGCCTGGTTTGCTGGTTGCGTCTTCACCGGTCAACGTCTCCGGTCTGACTCCATTTAACAGCGTGACCGATCCGACGGGCGACGGGAAGTACCAACAGAGCGGAATCAGCAGCGCGAGCATGCCGCAACTCGACATCACAGGATCCAACATCACGATCGCGACGACTGCACCATGCTCGACCGTCTCGCCGTGTTATCGAGTCGAGATGCGGATCAACAATCTCTCTCTTGCTCCAAGTATCACCCAGGATCCCGACATCGATCTCGTATGGAGCACGCAGTGGCTGGTGCAATCTTCCACGGACGTGAACGGCGGAAAGAACTTCCACGTTTATGGCGAATCGACTAATGGCGGCGCTTTGCAGTGTTACTTCGGCGAGAATGCGGCCGCGGCAGTCGGTGGCGGCGTCGCGCTCACCTATCCGGGTGGGACTACTGCGCTACCTCCCGCCAATTGCCAATCTACGCTCGGGCCGAACGGCAACATCGTCATTTACGTGCCGCTCACCAACGTGTCCGAAGCCGGCGCGATCGACAACAAAATGCACGAAGTGACGGCGAGCACTATGACTTTGCAAGGACCTGCAAATGCGGTGCAACCGGTTGGCGGAATCGGCGGGTCGTTGTTCAACCTCATTGATGTGGCGCAGACGTATGTCTTCGATCCGGCGCAGGTCACCTTCACGAAGGTCGTCTCGCGCAAAGTGCATGGGACGATGGGAACGTTTGACATCGAACTGGCGCAAAACGGGCCATCCTCCGACGAATGTCGCAACGGCGGAGCAGGCGGAAATTACCAGTTGATTGTCACTTTCGTGAATCCAATCTCAGCAGTCGCTGGCGGGACCGTGACATCGGGAACGGGCATGGTGGACAGTGTGAGCGCGAGCGGTTCGAATGTAACCATCAATCTAAGCGGCGTCACCACTGCGCAGAGGCTCGTGGTTACGCTTAATGGCGTAAACGACGGCACAACCATCGGCACGGCTACAATCACGATGCCCGTCCTGGTTGGCGACACAAATGGCAACGGCGCGGTCAACGCCGCTGACATCGCCCAAACCAAAGCCCAATCGGGCCAGCCCGTGACCGCTTCCAATTTTCGCGAAGACGTGACCGCCGATGGTAACCTGAACGCCAGCGACATCGCGCTCGTGAAGTCGAAATCAGGCACGGGGCTGCCTTAGCGCGGAGAAAAAGAAAAGATACGCTTCAACCGTGCGTTAGACGCAGCTGGTGACTTAACGCCGTATCTGAACGACTGGAGCCAAATTCATTCTGCATTAGAGGCTTCACGTTAGATAAGGAAGTGAAGTCATGATTTTCATGTCAACCACATCGACAACGATCTGTCGGGGACGTTGCCGTGCAAAAGTAACGCCGCTGTCACTTTCACAGATGCCCAAAGTGACGGTTCGTTTGTGATCGTTCATCACATGCGTGGTGGTGCCAATGTCACCGGCCAGCACCCGGGTGCTATTTTCGAATTCCTGGAATCTTCAAAGTAAGGTTGTGTTAATCGAAGAAGTAAAGAGTTACCGCGCAAACCTGCATTAAATTCCCAAGGTAACAGGCATGTAACTTTTGCGAGGTGGCGCGAACCGCAAAAGCGTTGTCCAAGTTATACGTATGAACACATCGAATGATCTGCAAAAGCAGCATTCATTACTCCAAAATTCAACCTCAACACAAAGGAAATCTTCTATGAACAAAACTGAAATTCGCACACCATCTGAAGTAAGTAACCTTAGCCCTTCGCCACGGCTTTATGGCCGCCGATCTTTCTTGCGCAACGTCGGTGTTGGAGCAATGGCTCTCGCGCCCGCGGCAGCGTTATTAAGCGGCGCCGGTAAAGCGTCAGCGCGGAGCAGCCGCAGCACGCTGACAGAAGGCGATGCTGCCATTCTGCGTTTTCTGGCGGCTGCCGAGATCCTCGAGAGTGACCTGTGGGAACAGTACTGGGAACTCGGAGGATTAGCGTTTGGAGAGCACGTTGACATTCCTCGCGGAGAGGCAGCGCCGCATTTTAGCGGAGGGAACGCAGCGTACACCACCGCCCTTCTAATTCTTGATGGTGACATGCCTCAATACATCACCGACAACACGGATGACGAGTTTAGCCATCAGGCCTTCATCAGAGCCTTCTTAGTTTCGAAAGGAGCTTCGACAGCGGATATTGATCTTCTTGCCGGGCCCACGTTTCGGACGCTCCCTGGCAGTATGGCGACGGGCTCATCCGGAAAGAGACGGCTTACAAACCTCACGCAACTCACTATAGATACGAGTTTTGGGGGTCGGTACCGCAGCGACGACAACAACCCGGATCTCGATCCGGCAGTCAGATTTGCTCAATCAGTCCCGAGTTTGAATAACGGGCTGCATACCGCAATTCCCCGAACTGATGCCGACGCGAACAATATGGACCTCATCACAGCGATCGCCTTCACGGCAGGGTTCCACTTTGCCTTTATTGAGCAAGGCGGCACCAGTCTTTATCCCTCGTTGGCTCAGAGGGTCACTGATCCGGAAGTTTTGAGAATCCTCCTAAGTATCGGCCCAACTGAGACGATGCACTTCCAGACTTGGCAGGATAAGGCAGGCAATGCGAATACAAACCCTAACGGGCCTCCGGGTAATCCACCGTTTACGGTGCACGACCCCATAAACAACTCAACGGTGACCTTTGTCGATCTTCATTTCGGCCAGCCAGAGACCTTGCAGGCAAACCTGATCATGCCTGAGCCATGCGCATTCCTGCACAGAACCTTCCCTAACTGTTCTATTATCCGTCCAACCGAAACGAGGGGGGCAGCGATGGGAGCCGTTAGAGCCCTCACAGACGACGGACTGTTTAGGGGCCAATCTCGCGCGTTCTTTGACCTGCTCGACCGCGTGGCACAAGAAGCGGACGAAGCACAGCGAGAGGATTGACAATCCCTGCCTTAAGCAGCCAAAGCCCAAGGGGGAACAAGTGGAGATGATCCGCAGGGTTCCACGCCCTGCGGATTTTTGATGTTGATTCAGCGCAACCCGAACACCACGCCCGCCTTCCGGCCTTAGTTCTCCGTCATCTACGCTCTGCCCCTATCGCCCGCGGCTTGCCGGTGGAACGATACCGTTCATACGCAGATACTCGATCATCTGCCCGTAGTGATCGAAGCAATGAGCTGCGGCAAACGTTGCCAGGAAGAGGCGCGTGGTCGGCCTGCCACTGCTCGTGGTAATCGGTTGGACGAGGTTCGAGCTGTTCAGGGTCGCGACCAATTTGTGGCCGAATGCGAAGGAATCTTTCAAAAACTTAATGATTTCGGCCTTGGCTTTCATGTTGTCCGGGCCTTTGCCGTCGTTGACCGTGTCCGGTGGTTTCTCGCCCGTAATCGGCGACCAAATGAGATAGTTGGACGCGGCGATATGCTTCAGTTGCTCGCCAAACGTGCGCACACCTTTGTAGTCGCTGCCGGGGAGGTTCAGTTTCTCCGGAGAAAAATCGAACTTGTCCTCCGGCATCGCCTCGGCCGCTTCGACGACTTCCTTCTCAACGACACTAATCTCGCGATCGATCGCTGACGCGATGGTGGGTGGAGTTGACGGTGACGCCGACGCGCCGACCACAGGAGAGCTTTTGGCTGCCTGCGTATAAGCTGAAGCCGCGGCGAGGGACAATGCTGCTGTTAGCAGTAGAGAAGTTTGGATGTGTTTCATAGGATTGGGTTCTTCGGGCTAGAGCATGAAAGAACTTGTTCGCGTGATTAGCAAGAAAAGAGATGAATCCGATTGAAACTCATTCGCTACCCCACGCTCACTCGCTCCTACCCTAGTCGCTTTACCTTCTATGTCGCTCCTCCACTCGCTCCATTCGCCAGGGGGAAATTTGGGTCAGATCTAAACATTTAACATTTGGCCTTCGGCACGTAACCCGTTAAAATCGTTACATCGTTAAATCGGTCCAAATTGAAATCGGCGAATAGCGAAGCTCGACATCTTGACTCCTCGCTTCCCAGCTCGTCGGCCTCTCGGCCCTGGCCGTCTCATTCTCCGCTCCCAGTGGATTCAGGTCTGGTTGAAGGATGAATCGTTCGAAGGCAGCGCGTTCTGAAAACTGAAAAACGGAAAAGCTGAAAGGCTAAAATCAAAAACCGATCCGATATAGCGGAGTTCGTGCGACTGGTGCAGGTTGAGCGATGTCGATGCCAATTCAGAACCTTCACATTGGGATGCACGTGCGGCACCCGCAATACGGCGTCGGTGAGGTG
>JBAQJG010000467.1:0-5468 GCA_049300145.1 Chthoniobacterales bacterium
CGTCCGGCGCGTTTACGTTTAACGGTTTAACGATTTAACGAATCCACGCTTCCCATGTTCCAAATCATCTTCAATGAATTGAGCGCGGCGGAGATTTCGGCGCTGCCGAAGTCGTTGCAGCTTGATCTGCTCGCCGAGTTTCAAATCTTGCCGGAAGATCTCGACCATCTCGATAACTCGCGATTTGGCGTCATCGAGCGGGAAGGGAAAAAGTTATATCGCTTTCGCGCGAAAAATTACCGGATTTATTTCGAGAGGCGCGACGAAGGGATCACTGTGCATCGCATTTTGCACAAAAACACGCTGCGCGATTTTCTTTTCCGCAGCAAATTGCCGACCTCAGAAGATGCCCAGCTCGAGAAAACGCGCGAGTTCTGGAAATTGATCGAGCAGGGGGAACGGACGGGGAAGGCGTAACGCTGTAGCCGCGTCCCTGTGGGCCGCGTGCGCGCGTCGCGCAGCGACGCGGCTACAATTATTTCATCAAGAGCATCGAGCGGCTGCGCTTGATTTCGCGGGTGATCTTGCGGTGCATGTACGCGGGCATGCCGGTAACGCGCCGTGGCAAAATCTTGCCGCTCTCGGTCACGAATTTTCTCAGGAGATCGGGATTTTTGTAATCGATCGCTTCCAGGGCGATGTCGATCCGACGGCGCGGCATGGTGCGATTGGCGCGGCGGAACGCGGAACGGCGTTTGGCAGTTTTTGGTTGCATCTAAAGCTATCTCGTTTCGCGGTGAAGCGTGTGCCGCTTCAAAAACGGATTGTATTTTTTCTTTTCCAAACGATTGGGCGTGCGCGGGCTTTTTTTGTTCCGCGTGGTCGTGTAGCGAGAGACGGGTTTCCCGAGCGCCTTCGCTTCGGTGCACTCGAGGGTGATAATTTCCTGCGCCACGGCGATTACTCTTTCGCCTCAGTCGGCGCGGCCTCTTCCTCCTCGGCTTCGCCGCCTTCGTCCTCCGTCAAACCGAAGAGCGAAGTCACGGATTGGCGGACGCGCGAAGCTTTACTTTGTTTCTCGAGCTGCGATTGACATTCGACCGTGAAACGCGCGAACGGGATCGCTTCGAGTCGCGCACGGGGGATCGGCTTGCCCGACATCTCGCAGGTGCCGTAGGTGCCGAGCTCAATGCGCTTGAGCGCCTGGTCGATTTCGTAAAGTGCGTCCTGTTCCTGCGAGAGCAAACTCAGCGCGAAATCGCGATCGTAGGCGTCCGATCCGGCATCGGCCTGATGCATCCCGAAAGCGGAAGCCTCGCTGCCTTCGGCGCGCGAACGCAACGTGTCCTGCGCCACTCCCGCCATGGAATCGACCATGGCATCGCGCAACTGAAGCAGCTTCTCCTTTTGCGCGCGGGTAAAGGAGTCGAGTCTCCTCTCGCGATGATTCCGGCCGAGCAGGTCGAACGTGCCGCGCGAGTCGTTGCTTCCTCTTTTGGATTTGGAAAACTTTGGCGGACGCTTCGCCGAATGTTTTGGCGCCTTGGTTGTAACTCGCGCGGTTTTTTTCGGTGTCGATCTCTTGGCGGAGACTTTGCGAGTCGCCTTTGCTTTGCGCGCGGTGGGCCTTTTTGCGGCAGCTTTCTTTTTCTTTGATTTGGCCATAATTCAGCAGGCGCCGGCGGTTTCGGGCGCCAAAAACGGAGGCTTAATTAAGGACATTTCACCAAAGGCGCAAGCGGAGATTTAACGCAGGAGATTTGACCAGATTCCGCCCGTTTAATGTCGATTTTACGAGCTGGCGCTGGAGTAATGGCGCAGGGCAAAACGCCAAAAAACGCGCGATAACCAGAAGATAATTGTCGAGGCAATCACCAGGTGCAACATCAGCCAGCCCGGCTGTCCGAGCGGTTTGATGAGCAGCCGGGCGGGAATATTCGCAATGATCACGACTGGAATGATCCAGCCGAAAATGAATCGAAAAATCCGCGGGAAAATTACATCTGGATAGCGCGCGATGTTGAGAAAATTGAAGTAGCCGTATACCAAGCCTTGCGCCCGCACGATCCAAAAACTAACAGCCGCCAGGCAAAGCATGATCGAGTAATGCACGGCGACGCCGAACCCAAGGCTGGTCAGATAAAGCAAGATCGACAGCGGATTTGGGACGAGGCCGAGCCGGAAGAGCGATACGCAAACGACGACGCCACCGAGCGCGGCGTTGATCATACTGTCGAAGCCAAATTGTTTGGTCGAAACCGCAAACTGGCTGTCGATGGGCAACACCAGCAGCGAGTCGAGCTTTCCGGTGCGGACAAGCTCGGGAATGTTTGCGATGTTGACGAAAAAAAATCCCTGGAAAAGTTGCGCGATCATTTGGTGTGTGCCGACGAGCAACACCACTTCCCATTTCGTCCAGTCGCCAATGCGATCGACCTGGCCAAAAATGATGCTGAAGAAAACGATCTGCCCACAAAACCAGAGGACCTCGACGATCATCCAAAGGAGGAAGTTGGCTTTGAAACTCATCTCGCGGATAAGCGAGTTCCGCAGCATGATGGAGTAGATGTCGAGGTAACGCCGCACTACCTTTCCTGTCTTCAGTTATAGGCGAAGTCAACCTCCGCCGCGTGAAACGCTTTCTCCTCGCTGCTGGTCATAATCAACGGAATCGCTGCCGCGAAAACAACCGCGATCACGCGGCCTTTGGCCCGCGCTGATCTCGCCGGGTCCAATTGTCGTCGCCTTTCTCGTGAGCGCAGCCGTTGGAATTTTCTTCCGATTTTATCCGGCGCGAAACGCCGCCGCGCTCGACCCGATCGAAGCGTTGCGTTACGCGTAGACTCGATTAATCAACTTTATGGCTGAGCACACTCGTTTCGAAAAACTGGTCGCGGACGCGAAAAAGAACATCCGTGAAATTTCACCGGAAGACGCGGCGGCGAAAATGAAGAGCGGCGAAGCGGTAATTGTTGATGTCCGGGAAAAGGAGGAGTGGGACGGAGAACACATCCCAGTTGCGACGCATCTCAGTCGTGGCACCATCGAGTTGGAAATCGAAGAAAAGTTTCCGGATTTAAACAAGACCATCATCACCCATTGCGGCGGCGGCGGCCGCTCCGCGCTCGCGGCTGAGAGCCTCCAAAAAATGGGCTACAAAAACGTCCGCTCCATGGCGGGCGGCTTCAAAGCGTGGAAAGCAGCAGGATTACCAACGAAGAAATAATGTCGTCGAGGCGCTCGCCGCGCCGACTGCCTTTCTCGGTTCGGCGTCCGACACAAACGTCGCTGCCGCGCCCGCAGGCTTAACCACCGACGGCTTGGTAATGGCCGAGGCCGCGGTTCCACATGGCACGCGCGGCCGCCCAAGTTAGCAAGAGCCAGCCGCTTTGAATGGCGAATGCCTGCGCCAGGGCCGCACCTTGAAGCCGTCCGAGAAAGATCGCAATCGGACAAAAAAGTTCGTAATAAAACGGCAGCCATTTCATCACTGCTTGGACTGCCGCGGGCATGATATCGATGGGAAACATCTGGCCACCGAGGAAATATTCGAAGGAGTAAACGATAAAGACGATGGTGGAGATTTCGAGAATCCAGAAGGCCATCATGGCTAGGCTGTAGGTGATGAAAAACTGCATGAATGCCGCCATCAGCATCGAGATAATTGCGTAAACGTAAGTTATCGCCTGATCGGGCAAGGCGATGTAGTGACGGAAATAAGCGAAGATGAGTACGATGGGCGGGAGAGTGACGGCCGTGTAAACAAGGCGGCCGCTTAAGAAAATGCTAAAACGGTAGCCGAGGTAACTTAGCGGCTTGGTAAGGAAAGAATTGATCTGGCCTTCGCGAATGTCGGCCGCGATCTGCCATTCGTCCTCTGTCGGCGTGACCAGGTTGCTGACCAGGAGCGCGAGCAAATAATAATAAATCATCGAGCCGTAATCGTAGCCGTGCAGTCCGCCGCCGCGCTCGCGAAAGATGGCGCGCCAGAGAAAAACCGTGCCGGCCAGCGGAATCAATCCGAAGAGCGCGCGCAAAAAATAATTCCAGCGATATACGAACGTGTTCTGCAGTCCGATGTTGAAAACCGAGATGTACTTGTCGATCCTGGCCGTCATTTATTTTGCGCGAGTTCAACCGCGACCGTGATCGCGGTGATCATGCTGTCGGGTTGCGCCAGTCCTTTGCCGGCGATGTCAAAGGCGGTGCCGTGATCGGGGCTGGTGCGCGGGAACGGAAGTCCAAGCGTTATGTTCACACCGGTATGAAAGGCGTGCAGCTTGAGCGGGATCAACCCTTGATCGTGATACATGCAGATAGCGGCATCCCACTCACCCTCCACCAGACGATGGAAGAGCGTGTCGGGAGAGATCGGGCCGATGAAGACAGACCGTGAATCGTGAATCGTAAATCGTGAATTGTGATTCAATTGTTCGACCGCTGGGGCGATGATTTCGATTTCTTCGCGACCGAGTTTTCCCGATTCGCCCGCATGGGGATTTAATCCGGCAACGGCAATGCGCGGCGTTTTTTTGGATCGACGGTGAAGAAAATCGACCAGCAAGAGACCGACGCGCACAATCTCGGATTTTTTGAGCGCGCCCGAAACTTCGTTCAAGGGAATATGGGTCGTGGCAAGCGCGACCGTGATTCTCCCGCCGGTCAAGAGCATCGCGAAATTCTCGACACCGCAGCGCGCGGCGAAGAATTCGGTCTGTCCGGGAAATTTGAAACCCGCTTCGAACATTTGCGCCTTGTGGACCGGTCCAGTCACAATTGCGTCGAGCTCGCCGCGCTGAGCCACGGTGACGGCTTCTTCGAGCGCAGTCGCCGCGGCACGCGCGGTCTCAAGCGTGGGTTTGCCTAACGAACACTCCGGATATTTGCCGATGACCTTGTATTTGGCCGCCTTCGGCAAGCGCTCTGACTCCAGCGCCGCCTTAACAACCTCCGGGCCGATACCGGCGCAATCGCCAAGCGTGATGCCGATGCGTTTCAAAGTGGCGCGACTTTCCAAGTTGCGCTCTAAAGATTCGCACGCTGCAAACTTGCGCCACTAAAATGTCCGGATGAAGGCCTTTGACCGCAAACTGGCAAGCCAGCGTTCCTGAAGGTTTTGCGCTTCCAGTTGAATCAGTTTCTTCTCGATTTCGGGGCGAACTTCGGCGAGCGAACGCGTGGCGCCTCCGTGCTTGTCGTCCACCTTGAGGATGTAATAATTATCGCCGAACTCGACGATGCGGCTGATTCTTCCCACTGGCAGGTTGAAGGCCACCTTTTCGAGCGGAGCGGCGAGTGTCTTGCGTTCGATCCAGCCCCAATCGCCCCCGAGCTCGCGTGTGCTGTCCTCCGAATAAATCTGCGCCATGCGATCGAACTCCGCGCCGCCAGCCAGCTTGCCGAGAACTTCTTCGGCCATCGCTTTCTGGGCTGCAGAATTACCGGTATCGGCATGGCCGGGAATCATAATCATGCGCAGCTTGATCTGTTCTTTGGCCGTAAATTCATCCCGGTGATTTTTGTAATAC